>JAAYYR010000170.1 GCA_012515255.1 Clostridia bacterium
CCGCGATTATACCGAGGCTGGCGCCACCGAGCCGGCCGGCCCTTCCTCCATGCGTTATGACGATGGCGGCTATATGCGCGATTATGATTTTACTGCTGTGCTGCGGGGCAGCGAAGACGGCATGCTGCTACTTGAGCAGCGCAATCGGATTAAGCTTGGCGATGAGCTGGAGATATTATTGCCGGACGGCGCTAATTTGCGGCTCATGGCCGGGCAGATTTTTGATCAAGAGGGCAAAGCCCTTACGGCGGCCCGCCATCCGCGGCAAATGATCCGCATCCCCGGCGCCATCGATAAACGCTATCATTTGCCGTTGATTATTAGACGGCTTTGCCATAATGCTGATAAAAATGACGATACGGAGGAAGTATGAGTAAAAGGAAATATTTATTAATTGGCGACAGCACTTTGGATTTTGACGCTAAGCTCAATGAATGGCTGGGTATCCGCGTCGCGCCGATGAGCGCGATGATCGACGGCGAACTATTTATCGATGACGAGAGCATCGATAAAGATCGCTTTATCGACAGGCTGGTTCATTGTAAAGAGGTGCCAAAGACCTCGGCTCCCTCGCCCGGGCAGTATTTGGAATTGATGGAGGAGGCCGAGGAAGGGGTCTTCATCATCACGGTTTCATCCCGGCTCAGCGCTTCCTATAATTCGGCTATTATCGCCAAAGACATGGCCGCGGAGATGTACCCTGGTTTGAAGGTACATGTCATCGATTCCTTAGCCGCCAGCGCCGGCCAAACCACGGTAGCGATCAAGATCGGCGAATGTATTGACGCAGGATTGAGCTTTGAGGAAATCGCCGCCGCCGCCGAGGACTTCCGCGACCATGATAAGCTGTATTTCCTGCTCGATAATCTGGAAATTTTAATTAAAAATGGTCGCATGAGCCTGCTTAAGGGCATGATAGCTATGTTGCTTAAAATCAAGCCGATCCTCGGCGACGATGGCGACGGCAATATTTGCCTGGAAGCTAAATCGCTCACATATGCCAAAGGCTTGCGCAAGCTGGCGGATATGGTGATCAGCACGCCGCTCAAGACCGAGGAGCGCACCCTGGTCATCTCACATTGCCTGGCCGAGCAGCAGGCGCTGCGGCTAAAGGAGCAAATCTCCGCCGCGCGTAAATTCAAGAATGTGCTGATTATCCCCATGCGGGCTATGACGACGCTTTACGGCAATATCGGCGGCCTGGTCTGCGCCTTTTAGCGTATGAATGGGCGCAGCAGCCCGATGCAAAGGGAAAAGCGCACGTATCGCGAACTAATAAAAATCAGCGTAGGGAGGGTAATTTTGCAGCAGGAGCCGGAAGCAAATAAAACTGAAACAGCAGACGCCGCCGAGCCAAAGCCCGCCGCCCAGGATATAATCCCGACAGCGGCGGAACAGGCCGGGGAGCGGCCACTGCCCTCTCGGCTGCGCGACTCCGGGGGCAAACGCCTACTCCCGCCTCCGCCCAATGATCCGCGGCGGTTTATGGGCTTAGTCCGCGACGGCATTGTAGCGCTGTCTTGCAGCTTTAGCTTATTGCTAATTAGCGCCTATGTGCCGCTGCTGGGCATGATTGCTTTGCTTTTGATGCCATTGCCTTGGGCCGCCCTGGTTTTGCGCCGGGGGCTGGCCGCAGCGGCTTACTGCGCGCTGATCTTTTTGATCGCTGTCTTACTGGCGCTTGACTTGTCAGTTGCGCTGCGGATGCTCCTGCAATATGTCTTGCCCGGCCTGATGTTTGGCCTAATACTGCGTCGCCGCGACAGGGCGCTGCTGGCCTTGGGCTTGACGCTAATGATCGCGGCCGCCGGAGCGCTTGGCTCGCTGGCGCTGCAGCCGGCTGATTCTGCCGCAACCATCACCCTGAGCGAGCAGATTGAAACGGCGGTTAATGATAGCTTTGCCTTGCTCGAGGAGCAGGGGATGGCTAAGCGGATGCTGCCCGGCAATATCAGCCTGGAGCAGATGCGGCAGCAAGCGGTAGGATTGATGCAGCAATTGCTGCCCGCCATCATGGTGATAGGCGCGCTGCTCACTTCTTTTATCAGTTGCCTGCTGATGTTGCCTCTGCTGCGGCGCTTGGGCTGTACAAACGCGCGCTTGCCCCACTTTAGCGCTTGGCAGCTGGATTGGCGCTTGACCTGGGCCTTGATCTTAGGCTTGCTATGCTATGTGCTGAGCAAATATTTTGCTTTGGCTTGGCTTTATACCGTGGGCCTGAATATTCTCTATGTCATTGTGCCGATTTTCTTGGTTTGTGGTCTGAGTTTCGTGATTTGGTTATTGCGGTTGGAAGGCTTTTCGCTATTACTCAAGTTGGCTTTAGCTTTTGTATTAATCTTTTTTGCCTATATTGGCGTGGTTTTGCTCTTAGTTTTGGTTGGTTTAGACTCGATGCTGGATTTACGGAGCAAATTGCTGGCGGCGCGTGATCGCAGCCGCGGCTCATGATTCCGGTCCGCGGGAAGGAGTGTCATAGATGAAAGTAATTTTGCTGAGCGATGTGAAGGCACTGGGTAAAAAAGGCGATCTCAAAGAGGTGGCCGACGGTTATGCCCGCAATTTTTTGCTGCGGCGGCATTTGGCGGTTGAGGCTACTGCCCGCAATATGAATAATCTGGCCCATGAGATGAAGCTGCGCGAGGAAAAAGAAGCGCAGGCATTGTCTTTGGCCGAGCGTCAGGCGGCTGCTTTAGCCGGTCAGACGGTCAAGATTTATGCCAAGGCAGGGGAGATAGGCAAGCTGTTTGGCTCTGTCACCGGGGGCGATTTAGCGCAGGCTCTGGCGGATATGGGTTATCAGGTCGACAAGAAAAAGATCGAGCTGCCGGAGCAGATCAAGACACTGGGCAGCCATAAGGCAGTGCTCAGACTCGTTCCTCATAAACCGACGGAAATTACGGTTGAGGTATATGATGAGTCCGAACTCTAATTTAGTTAAAAAATTACCGCCGCAAAGCATGGAGGCGGAGCGGGCGCTGCTTGGCGCTTGCCTGCTGGATAAAGCGGCCGCTAATAGCGTGCAGGGCATTGTTTCGCCGCCTGATTTTTATGCCGAGAGCCATCGCCTAATTTTTGCCGTCATCTGTCAGATGGTAACGGAAAATCAGCCCTGCGACCCGGTAACGGTGAGCGACGCGCTAAAAGTCAACGGCGATTTAGAACGCATCGGCGGCGTATCCTATATTTCCAGCCTGCTGGATAGCGTGCCCGCGCCTTCGGCGGCAGTTTATTATGCGCGGATGATCAGCGACAAGGCCCATACGCGCGCATTAATGGAGACTGCTTCCTCTGTATTGGCCAAGGGATATGAGGGCAGCTTCAATGCCGAGGAGCTGCAAAACTATGCTGAAAGCGCCATCTTTGATGTGGTGCAGAGGCGGCAAAATCAACAGCTTCATCTGTTGCGCGATTTGATGCAGCCGGTTTTGCA
>JAAYYR010000171.1 GCA_012515255.1 Clostridia bacterium
AATAAGGCGGCGCGCCTTGATCCCATCGAAGCGCTGCGTTATGAATAAATTCCGCCCCAAAAGCGCTGATCGCCCCATGCGGCGTTTAGGCGGCGCAATTATGGGTAAGCTAAAGACGCCCGCACAAGGCTCTTGCACAATGCCCGCGGCTATGATAAATTAGGATTATTATGACTAATAATCATTCTTATAAAAACGGAGGATAAGCCGATGTTACAGATTACCGATACCGCCGCCTCGGTCATCAAAGAGGTATTGGCGAATAACAAACAGGAATTGCCCAATGCCATGGTGCGGGTGCTGATCGCCGGTTATGGTTGAGGCGGGCCTAAATTACAGCTGACTCTGGATGAGTCGCAGGCGGAGGACGACACCGTGCAGGAAGACCGGGAGATCAAGGTTGTTTATAGCCCTGAGCTTAAGCAGCACATGGATGATGTTGTCATCGATTATGTCGATAATATCTATCAGCGCGGCTTTACGTTCAAAGCCCCTGGGCTGTCAACCTGCTAAGGTAAAACAAAGCAGTTGCGGCAGGCCATTACCCTGGGAGGAAACATGAAATACTTGGTCATTGGCGCGGGCGGCGTCGGCGGCAGCTTGGCCGCAAATCTTAGCGAAGCGGGCCATGATGTCACGGCTATTGCCCGCGGCGCGCATTTGCAAGCGATGCTGGCCCATGGCCTGCACATGCACACCACCGGGCGCGGCGCTTATACTGTGCCGGTCAAAGTGGCGGCGGAAGCCGATTATCAGGAGCGGCCGGATGTGATCTTCGTCTGCGTCAAGGATTATTCCTTGATGCAGACAGTACCGCTGATCCACAGGGTCGCCGGCCCCCGGACCATTGTCATCCCGCTGCTTAATATCTACGGTACCGGCGCAAGACTGCAGGAATTGCTGCCGCGTCTTTTAGTGACCGACGGCTGCATTTACATAGCGGCGCAAATCAAGGCGCCCGGCCTGATCCTGCAAAGCGGCCATATTTTCCGCATCGTCTTTGGCCTGCGGCAGCCGGAACAATTCCGCCCGGACTTAAATGAAATCGCCGCCGACCTGCGCGCAAGCAAGATTGAGGTTCTGCTTTCGCAACGGATCAAGGTGGACACCTTTAATAAATACGTCTATGTCTCGCCGCTTGCCGCTTGCGAGGTCGACCGCGGCGCCAATGCCGGCAGCATCAGACAGCCAGGGCCGGATCAGGACGAATGGCGCGCCCTGACAAAGGAAATCATCGCCCTGGGACAAGCCATGGGGCTTGAACTGCCGGAAGACCTGGCGGAAACGAATTTCCAGATCCTGCGGCAACTCTCCCCCAACGCCAACACTTCGCTGACGCGCGATTATCTGGCCGGGCGGCCAAATGAAATCGACGGTCAGATCTTCCAGGTAGTGCGCCTGGGCCGTAAATACGGCGTAGCGCTGCCCGGCTATGAGCGCATAGCGGCGCAATTGGGATTTAATGAATAAGGCTGGGCCGTATATGATACGCCCAAATACATAAAATACCCGCGGAGACAGACACGGGTATTTTTGCGTTTGGCCTCAAACCATTATATATGAGATACGGCTAATTTCCGCTGTCAATGCCGGATATTGCCTCCTTTTACCCCTCCGGCTTGGACTGCCGTAGTTTAAGGATGACGCTTATTGTTGCCGCCACCAGCGGGCCGATAATGATGCCCACCGCCCCAAGCAATAGCGCGCCCAAAATCGAGGCGGCGAGTGCCACCAGGGGCCGGACGCCGATCTGCTTGCCGGTAATGATGGGGTCGAGAATTTGCCGCAGCACCACCAGGCCGATATACAGCAGGGCCAGGCGCAATGCCAAAGCGCTATTGCCGAGGATCAGGCTAACGATGATCCAGGGCAGAAACACGAGGCCGCTGCCGACGACCGGCAACAGATCAAGCAGGCTGACGCCTAAGGCGATCAACACCGCGAACGGGATGTCGAAGATGATCAAAAATACCGATATCAGCACGAGATTGATGGCAAAAAAGATTAGCTGCGCTTTAATAAAACCCATGCCGACCTTGAGCATCTCCGCGAGAAAACGGATTAATTTATTTTCCTGTTGCGCCATATTCCGCCCCCATGCCGTGCCGGGTATTTATCTTGGGCCTTTTAATGCACGTCCAGCTCATGATGCTCCGCTAAAAGCTTAAAATGGCTGCGCCGGGTGTCAAGTATCCCCGCTTGACGCAGCCGCGAAATTTCCGCTGACATGGCGCTGCGCTCCACGCAAAGATAATCCGCCAGCTCCTGACGGGAAAAGGGAATGGTAAACTCATTGCTGCCGGCTTTTTGCGCCTCGCCGGCAAGATAAGAAAGCAGCTTGTCGCGGGTGCTGCGTTTGGAAATATGACGGATCTTCTCCGTTAGCTGCACATTCGTCCGCGCCAGGATCAGCATCATATTTTCTACCAGGCGGTTATGAAAGACGCAGGCCGAGGGACAAGTGGTGGTCATGCGCCGATAATTAACAAAAAGGATTTCGCAATCGCCGGCCGCCTCGACGCTAAAAGGCAGCCGCTCTTCGCCGGCGCAGGAGAAGCCCTCGCCGAACATACCGCCCGGCCCCACCCTGCCGATAATGCTGCGATTGCCGAAAGCGTCGTCATTGACCTGTTGGATAGCGCCGCGCAGTACGATGCCAATTTCCTGCACCCAGTCGCCGGCGCAGAGTATCAGTTGCCCTTTGGCATAGCTTTTACGATAAGCTCCCAGGCATTTAACCAGGCTGGCGATATCCTTTTCCTCGATGCCGGCGAATAAAGGCAATTGCGGCATAAGAGAAAAATTTTTCATCATTTTCTCCTTTTGTTAGAAAAACAACATATTTAACGATTTAATTATAGTATGCTAAGTCCAAGAAAGCAAGAGGAGGTATGCGCCGTGATTTTTCCCCAAGACCCAAACCGCAGAATACACCGGGGAGATGCCCTGCCCGAGGAAAGGATAGCGGAGATACTGCGCCGCAGTCACTGGGGGACATTGTCCACCGTGGACGCGGACGGCGGCCCTTATGGCGTGCCGATTGGCTTTGCCTGGGACGAAAGCGACGGCTCTTTAATTCTCCACACTTATCACAGCGGGCAAAAACTCGAAAACATTAACCGCGACTCCAGAGTCTGCTTTAGCATAGTCGGCGGCTCCGAGCTGGTGACGGATAAATTTTCCGCTAATTTTGAAAGCCTGATTATCTTCGGCCGCATGGAAAAGGTCGCCGAAGGCGAGGAGACGATCCGGGCGGCGAAGGTTTTTTGCCGCAAATTCGCGCCGAAAATCGTTGCCGGAATGGAAGCGGAAGCCGCGGAGCAGGAAATCGACGATTTAGCGCTGATGGTGGAGAAGGCTGCCGCCGTCATGGTCATGTACCGCATTATCCCCAGTCATCTTAGCAGTAAAAAGCGCCGCGGCGCGCCTTTATTAGCCAATAAGGAGGCGGCGAAATGATCGAAAAGGTCTATCAACTGACGCGCAGCGAGACAAAAACGGTGGAGCGCTTGATCATGGATGAAAACCTCCACTATGCACATATCATCCTGCCGCCGGGCGAAACAACGCCGCCGCATCCCAGCAATGCTAATGTGTATCTCACCGTAGTGCGCGGCGAGCTGACCCTGCGCCTTGAGGATCAAGAGGCGAAGATATACGAAGCGGATTCCCTGCTTACCATACCGCAAGGCACGCAGATGGATATCCGCAATCAAGGCCAAAGCGCCTTGGAGCTGATCATTGTCAAAGCGCCGCCGCCCCTTGATTAGCGGCGGCTTGCATAAAAGGAGGTCGAGAAAATGCAAAAATACCTATGTATACCCTGCGGCTATATTTATGACCCGGTGCTTGGCGACGCGGATGGCGGCATCGCCCCTGGCACATCTTTTGCGGATTTGCCGCAAGACTGGGTCTGCCCCGTATGCGGCGTCGGTAAGGAAGATTTCGAACCCATAGATGAATAACCAATCAAGGAGGAAAGACGCATGAGTATGTTTTGTTATCAATGTCAGGAAACCGCGCGCAATCAAGGCTGTGAGGTACGCGGCGTCTGCGGTAAAACCGAAGAAGTGGCCAAGCTTCAGGATTTGCTGATCTATACCCTCAAGGGTATCGCTACAATCGTGGTACAGGCCAAGCTTGACCCGGATCAATTGGATCAGCTTAATTATAAAATGATGAACAGCCTCTTTATCACCATTACGAATGCTAATTTTGACGATACGGCGATCGAGCGGCAAATCACTGCCATGCTCGCTGCCCGCGACCAGCTCAAGCAAGGCTTACAACTGACCGGCCTGCCGGACGCGGCCACGTTCGAGGTCGGCGACCGCGCCTCGATGCTGAAAAAAGCCGCCGGCGTGGGCGTACTCGCCACGGAAAACGAGGATATCCGCTCCTTAAAGCAACTGATTACCTATGGACTCAAGGGCATGGCCGCCTATGCCGAGCATGCTTATAATCTGGGGCATGAGGATGCGGAGGTCAACGCCTTTTTATACACCGCGCTTGCCGAATTGCTGCGCGAGGATATCACAGCCGACGAGCTGGTCAGCCTGACGCTGCGGACCGGCGAAATCGGCATCAAAACCATGGCGCTGCTTGATGCGGCGAATACGGAAAAATATGGCCATCCCGAGATCAGTCAGGTGAATATCGGCGTGCGCGATAACCCGGCTATTCTTGTCTCCGGCCATGATCTGACCGATCTGGAGCAGTTGCTGGAGCAAACGGCAGGCACAGGCGTGGATGTTTATACCCATAGCGAAATGCTGCCCGCGCACTATTATCCTTTCTTCAAAAAATATCCGCATCTCGCAGGCAATTACGGCAATGCCTGGTGGAAACAACTAGATGAATTCGCCAGCTTCCACGGCCCCATACTTTTCACCACCAACTGCATTGTACCGCCCAAGAGCGATGAAATCAGACAGCGCATCTTCACCACCGGCTCTACCGGGTTCCCCGGCTGCACCCATATCCTCCCGGACGCCGACGGCAAGAAGGATTTCTCCCAGATCATCGCGCTGGCCAAAACACTGCCCGCCCCGGAGGCGATCGAGCAAGGCAGCATCGTCGGCGGCTTCGCCCATAACCAGGTGCTGGCCTTGGCCGATAAGGTGATCGAGGCTGTTAAATCGGGCGCTGTGAAAAAATTCGTCGTCATGGCCGGCTGCGACGGCCGCGTGAAATCCCGCTCCTACTATACGGATTTTGCCGCCAACCTCCCCAAAGATACGATCATCCTTACCGCCGGCTGCGCCAAATACCGCTACAATAAGCTCGACCTTGGCGATATTGGCGGCATCCCCCGCGTGCTGGACGCCGGGCAATGCAATGATTCCTATTCCCTGGCCCTGATCGCCCTGGCGCTCAAAGACGCTTTCGGCCTTGAGGACATCAATGATCTGCCCATCATCTACAATATCGCCTGGTATGAGCAAAAAGCGGTGCTGGTATTGCTGGCTCTGCTGGCCCTGGGCGTGAAGAATATCCACCTTGGCCCCACCCTGCCCGGCTTCCTCTCGCCCAATGTGGCGCAGGTGCTGGTAGAAAAATTCGGCATCGCCGGCATTGGCGGCGTGGAGGATGATTTGCAACTGTTCTTCCCCAAAGCATAGCTATAAACGGAGCGCAGCAGAGACTGCGTCCCGCTATGGACCAGGGCGGGGAGCCTTAACGGCTCGCCCGCTCCTTCCCGGCCCCGCTGGATCTTCGATCCTATAGCGGGGCCGTTCTTGGTTTTCCGCAGACAAAAACCGCCGCAACCGCGGCGGTTTTCATTTAATCTTAGTTTAAGTGTATTAAGCTAAGCGGACGTCAACCGCCCGGGTTTTACGGCTATCTTTGGGGTCAGCTTCCACATCAAAAGTGACTTGCTGTCCCTCGTTAAGCGTTTTAAAGCCATCGATCTGAATGGAGGAGAAATGCACGAATACATCCTCGCCGCCATCATCATTAGCGATGAAACCAAAACCTTTGTCCGCATTAAACCATTTGACTGTACCTTTTGCCATTAGGGGTACCTCCTGATTGATTTTATATCCGTATACAAAACTAAGACCCACATATTCTGTCACTCAGCAAATGGACTGTGAGTTACAAAATAGTGAGCCCCATCAGTAAATTCCGAATACTGTTTGAGTATAACATAAGCCTATCGCCATGTCAAGATAATTAAATTTTCCCCATTAATTCGTCAAGATTCGCTGGGCTGATCGGCCGTTTTCCCTGCTCAATCTCTTTAATCATAGCAACGAGCCGCTCATTAACCGGCGTTGCGACGCCCAATTCACGGGCGCGGGCAGCGATCCAGCCGTTCAAGAAATCCACCTCGGTCGGCTGCCCGCGGCGCAGGGCGGTCAGTGAGGAGGAAGTGAGCTTGCGATAGCGTCGGCCAATGGCCAGCAAAATCAGTTGCCGCCGCAGCCGCGCTATTAAACCCTCGCCCGCGGCAAAGCGATAATAATCTAATCTGCCGCCAAAAGGCGGCACTTGCAGCCCCAGCGCTTCGGCCAGAGCCAAATCCTCGCGCACCAAAGCGATAAAGAGGGCGCGCGCCACAGGCCGCCGCAGCATACGCCCCAGGCTTTCGCCGCTTAAGGCTCCGCCGCAGGTAACGCCGGAATTAATGATCAGCTTGGCGTAGATCTCGGCTAAAATATCATCGGCAATGCGCGTCGGGGCTACCTTATCCAGCGCCTGCCTCAAGCCGGGCAAGGCTGATTTGCCATTGCCGCGGCAGCCGATGACAAAGCCGCCCTCGCCGGTGAAATCCAGCTCGCCCGGTGCGATCTGCGTGCAGCTCCAGGAAACGACGCAGGCAGCGGCATGCCCCGCGCCCACTGTTTGCTCCAACAGATCAAGACACATGCCGTTTTGCAGCGAGACAATCAGGCCGCACTTAGCCAGATAAGGCAAAGCGCGCAAAGCCGCTTGCTGCAAATCATAGGCCTTGGTGACGATAAGGATATAGTCATAGCTGCCAGCTAATTGCTCGATCGCCGCCACCGCCGCCAAAGGACGGCAGCTTGCGCCGCGCAGGCCGTGGATGATCAGCCCCCGCTCGCGGATGAGGGCCGCGCTTGGCTCGCTGCGACAGACCAGGGTCACATCATAGCCCGCGGCCGCGAGGTAGGCCGCGGTCACGCCGCCGATCGCGCCCGCGCCGATTACGGCGATGCGCGCCGTACGCCCACCGCTCATGGTCAAGACTGGCGGCCGGCCTGGGCCAGGGCAAGCTGCAAGGCCTGCTCCAGCAAAACCAGCACCTCATCAGCCTCGGCGCGGCTGATAATTAGCGGCGGCTTGATTTTAAGCACATTCATGCGGTAGCCGGCCTCGCCCAAAATGAGGCCAAGCTGCAGCGCGATCTGCTTCACCGTCTGGGCGAAGACGATATCAGGCTCCTTGGTCGCGGCATCAACAACGAATTCAACGCCGATATGCAGCCCTGCCTGGCGGATATCGCCGATATGCGCATATTGCTTCTGCAAGCGGGCCAGACCCGCCGCGAGATATTCCCCCACAAGGTTGACATTCTCCAACACATTGTCGCGCTCGATCATATCCAGCTGCTTTAAGCCTGCCACCTGGGCCAGGCTATTATTGCCGAATGTATGCACATCCTCGCCCAGGGGGCCGAAGCCCTCCAGCCCCTGCCGCAGCAAAACGGCTGCGATGGGCAGACCCGCGCCCAGAGATTTGCCAAGGCAAATCATATCCGGCTGCAGCCCGTATTTTTGGCTGGCGAAATAGTCGCCGATGCGGCAATAGGTTTGCAGTTCATCAAAGATGAGCAGACAGCCGAAGCAATCGCAAATCTGCCGCAAGCCTTGCAGATAACGCTGAGGCAGGGGGATTTGGCCGCCGCTCGCCTGCAGGGGTTCGACGATCAGCGCCGCCGCCTGGCCGTTGATGCGCCGGGCCAGGGTATCGGTCAGGCTCTGAAGGCAAAAATCGATGCAGTCTTCCGCATCGCCCCGCCAGCGGTAGAGATAGGGATTGGGGACGCGCAGAAAAAGATCATTGGTGATGCCGGCAAAGCTGTGAAAGCCGGTGAAGCGGCCCGCGCATTGGGTGGCGATCCAGGAGCCGGCGCCGGTCGTCAGCGAGGTGCCATGATAGCCGTCTTCCAGGGTGATGAATTTACGCCCTTGCGGCACATTTTTGACGGCTATTTTCATCGCCGCCTCAATGGCGGCGCTGCCGCCCACGGTAAACAGCACCCGGTCGAAACCGGCCGGAGCCAACTCCAGCAAGCGCTTGGCCAGGGCGAAGCGCGGCAGGCTGCCGCTGTTTTGATTGAGATGGCCAAGCCGACCCATCTGCTCATAAACGACCTGCCTGATCTCCTCATTGGCATGTCCAAGTAGCAAAGCCCAGCCCTGGGCGGTGCAGTCGATATAGCTCTTGCCATTGATATCGGTCAGCCGTACGCCCCGGCCCGAGACAAAGCAAGGCCCGTGCTGACCACTGCCCAGCATGACCATTTTTTGGTATTGCTGCAGCTCGCCGGCTGAAATGGCGTATATTTTCTCCAGCGTGGAATCCATATTTCTCTCCTTTATCCGCGAGGGCCGGCAGCGCGCGGCCAGCCAAACTTTAAGCCCATTATATGCCGCGGCGGCGGGGCTAGTCAACACCCGCGGCCCGCAACGGATGCCCCCGCCGCTAGCTGGCCGGCTTGTTTTTTCTGTTTACAAAAGTCGAGAATATTATATAATATAGGCAGAGTCGGTGTAATCTGCCGGGCAGCGGAGCAGCATAGTCCGGCGGCTTTGGGGAAAGAGGGCGGGGCTTTGCGGCAACAAAAGCCAGAAATAACCGAAACATTCCGAATTGAGGCGGGCCGGCTGCTTAAATATATAGGGCGAGAAGCCGAAATCACGGTGCCGGAGGGTGTAATCGCCGTCGAGGAAACGGCTTTTAGCGATTGCCCCGGCCTGCGCAGCATCAGCTTCCCCGATTCTTTGCGCATCTTGGCGCTCGGTTGGGGCGACCGGGTTTTTGCCCACTGCCCGGATTTGAACCATATCCGCCTGGGGCCGAATATCGAGCAATTCAATCTGCGGCTCGCAGAGCAAACAACTGTCGCCTTCCCGCCGCGCTTCAATGCTTTTTATGAGCATAAGCTAAATGACGAAGAGATCATTCGCTTGCTCTATGGCCTTTACCGCCGCAACAGGGGCGCCGCGGCATATGCCAATTACCGTGATTTGCTCCATGTGTATTTGCGGCAGCCGTCGCCGCAGGTGGCGGAAAAATGCCTGGCTATCATGGCGGAATCAGAGGAGCAGGTTTTGACGCTCCAAAAAGAGCTGCTACCCGCGCTCAACGAAACGCAGCGGGAGCAGCTACGGCAATTGCCGCAAGCGCTTGCATTGCTCAGGGCCGGGCGGCAAGCAAAGGGAGCGGCAGGGCGGCAACTGCCAGATTTTGGCTTTGATGCGGCGGGCCGCGTTTTTTACCAGATCGGCGGACGGCAGTTCTACGCCCGGCTCAGCGATGATCTCAGCCTAGAGCTATATGATGGGCAAAGCCATGAGCGGCTCGCTGCTTTTCCCGGCGGCGCGGGCGGCGCCGAGGCGGAATGGCGCTTCGAGGAATTAAAGCGCGATGTCTTCGCTATGCGCCTTGAGCAGACCGCCTTGCTGCGCCGCAGTTTCGTTTCCGGCGTGACCTGGCCCGCCGCGGCATGGCGGCGCGATTATGAGCATAACCCGACGCTAAGGCCTCTGGCTGAACGCCTGATCTGGAGCTGCCGCATCGGCCGCGACCGCCATCCCTTCCGCCTGCTTGCGGCCGGCGGCTGCGTCGACGTTCAAGGGCGTCCCTGGGCAATCCCTGATGATTCGCTGATCAGCCTGGC
>JAAYYR010000172.1 GCA_012515255.1 Clostridia bacterium
CATCACCAGGCGTCACGGCATCCGGGGCCTGCGAGCAAGCGGCAAAGACGCCGAGCAAAGCAAAAGCCAAAAGCATGACGAGCGCCAGTTTTCTACAATTCCCCATCGCGCTACACCTCCTCAAACTTCTATCATTTATGACTACAGCTATGAGGATTATGTTCCGCTTCATCATGATCATGACAGCAGCAATGCTGATGCCCTGCGCGGCTGTGCTGGCTATGCTCATGACCGCAACAATGCGTATCCGGTTTAATGTTTTCCTGGGGCCTTTCCCGCTTTTTGCCACTGATCCGTTCTGCGGTAATCCCGATAATTACAGTTTTGGCTATAGTCTCATCCGGCATATCCGCCGCGTTCAAGTGGGGGGCATACTTATAAACGAGCCAGGTCAGCACCTGCCGCCGCTGTACTTCATCCGTAACCATAAAAGCGCGGCCGCGCACTACCACGCTATTGAAATATGTGCCGACATTACAAGGGGAATCGCCCTTGGCATGATAGCCCAAATTCTCATCGACCTCAAAGGCGACGCGGTTATCCCGCTCGATATTGGCTATTTTTTCCCCGCCGCTCTTGCCGTGAACATAGATAATACCCTCAGCATAGACAAAGTGCATCGGCAAAGGATAGGGATAGCCCTCGTCGTCGATGGTCACAAAACGCCCCGTTTCACAACGGGTCAAAACTCTGCCGCATTCAAACTCATTAATCATTTTTTCCGCCGGCATAATCTGTTTCCTCCTTCAGCCCCAATTGATATATTTTATTAACCCTAAGCCGATGGCGGCCCGCTACCTCACGCGCGGCCTCCTTACGGCTCAACCCCCGATCCAACAGTTCGCGCAATTCCCGTTCCAACAGCCACGGCGCAATATCCGCTGGCTCCTTATATTCCGCCCCGGCCACGACTAGGGTGAATTCGCCGCGCGGCGGCCGCGTCGCAAAGTGCTCAATCATCTCAGCCAGGGTGCCGCGGCGTATCTCCTCAAACATCTTCGTCAGCTCCCGGCAAACGGCAAGCCGCCGTTCCGCGCCAAAAGCCTCCGCCAAATCAGCCAGCATGGCGGGCAAGCGATGCGGCGCCTCGTAGAAAACCATCAAGCTTTGCTCCTCCGCCAATGCCCGCAGCTCGCGGCGGCGGCCTGATTTATCGCGCGGCAAAAAACCGATAAAGCGAAAGCCGCCCCGGCTTAGCCCGCTGACCGTAAGCGCGGGGAGCAGAGCGGAGGCCCCGGGGATAGCAATCACCTCTATGCCGGCCGCCACGGCCTCGGCGACGATATCAGCGCCGGGGTCCGATAAACCCGGCGTGCCGGCGTCGCAGATGAGGGCGATATCCTTACCCTCTTGCAGTTCACGCAGTAAAAATTCACCGCGCAGCCGTTTATTATGCTCGAAATAGCTGATAAGCGGCTTGCTGATTTCAAAATGCTTAAGCAGGCGGCCGCTGACCCGCGTATCTTCCGCCGCGATCAGATCTACCTCGCCCAAAATACGGATCGCGCGCAGGGTCATATCTTCCAGATTGCCGATGGGCGTCGCCACCAGATAAAGCTTACCTGCCATAGATACGCCGCATCTCCTCCGTATATTGGCCGGGGCCGGCATAGACAATCAGCGGCGGCAAGATAGCAAGCTCGCCGCGCCCGCCTTTTTTTGCTTCCACCAACACCAGGTTAGCCGCTTTTTCCGCCCGGGGCTGCACCGCTCGCAGCCGCTGCGGGCTTAGCCCATAGCCGGGCAGCTCCGCCATAATCTCCGCCAGGCGACCCGCGCGATGTACCAGATACAAGCTCCCGAGCGGACGCAGAAGATAAGCGGCCGCCGCCAAAACATCATCGAGATCGCAATAAGCTTCCTGCCGCGCCGCGGCGAA
>JAAYYR010000173.1 GCA_012515255.1 Clostridia bacterium
CTAAAAGTAATATTGCCGGTGGCGACAACCATGCCCTGGCCGGAGAAGCTGCTGCCGTTGACTGAGAGGTTGCCGTTGACATAGATCGGCGTATCAACATTGATGCTGCTACCGCTAAAGCTTTTGTTTCCATTGTAGTAAGTGGAGCCGCTAATGGCCGCCTCTTTGATTTGATCGGAGAAATCCGGCATCTCAATTAGCGGCGCGGCGCTATAGACTTTCTTGCCAATATTCATTGCGCTACCATTGATGACAATAGAGGGGGCTTGGCAGGTGCCAGTGACCGTCAAACTAGAACCGAACAGATTGATCTCAGACACGGCTCCTGCATTGCCGGTAATTTTTTGACTGGCGCCGCTCATCGCGAATTTATAATTGGCATGGACATCGCCTTTGATGGTCAGGCTGCTGCCGCCAATAGATAAGGTGGCGGTATCGCTGCCGGAAAAGACGGTATAGCCGAAAGGGCCGCCAGCCATGCCTGCTTTTTGCGCCACCGCCCTGGCGGTGATGTCGGTTTCTTTATATCCTAATACCCGAGCCAACGTATAGGAAATATTCCTGGTGCAGACGACCTCCACCTTTGTGGAGTCGCCTTTATATGGCGTGGTGACGGTAATATTGGCCGCGCTGACGCCGTTTTTGCCGCCGTATTCAATCGCTGTGCTGCGGGCGCTGGCAGCGGTAGGCAGTTGCAGCGCGCCGGCCAGGGCCGCGGCGTCAGCCGCATCCTGCAGAGAGGATTTTTCCAAGGCGACCCGACCGATATCGATTGCCAAAGCGCCGAAACCACATAAAGCCACGGCGGTAATAGCCAAAATGACCATTGCCTGCCCGGATTCCACTTGCAATCGTTTTATTAATTTTCGCCACATATGTCATACCCCCAATAGCTATACGCTAGCATATGGCCGTTAATCATTGATAATATATCCAGATATTAATGTGTGGAAATATGAAATAAGAGCCAAAACATTATACGATCCAATACTGCCAAGCCTTGGCAGAACAGTGCCAGATTGATATATATTTATTTGGTACAGCATAGCACATTAAAGCGGAAAAGTAAAGAATAAATTACAAAGAGTGAAATGCCAATATTGGAATCGGACGACTTTTGCCAATCGAAGCATATACAGGCTGCTTCTACATCCCTATGAACTTCCCGCCGAATACCCCTTGCGCATCGATGAACAGCGCTTTAGATTAGAATTCACCCATAGCTCTATTGGCTTCGTGTTTATAGCAAATAATTTATTTATCACGTTTGCTCAAAGTATAAAAAAACAGACAACCCATGTATCGGGATTTGTCTGTTTTTTGGTGCGGGTGACAGGGGTCGAACCTGCATGGTCTCCCACCAGATCCTAAGTCTGGCGCGTCTGCCAATTCCGCCACACCCGCGTAAAGCTTTATAAAAACCACCGATTTATTATACCGAATCGATAGGCAAAAGTAAAGGGGGCGCATGATGAATCAGGCGTCACCGGTCAGTCTTTTTATAAATTGTATATTCAAGCATAGTATGGTATATTGAATATAGCTTTTCGCTATCCGGAGGTTGTTATGCCGCTCAAAAATGATATTCTATTGGCATTGGAGACAAATCGCGGTGCAGCCGTATCCGGACAAAAATTGGCCGGGGACTTTGGCGTATCACGCAATGCTGTATGGAAAGCAATTAAAGCGCTGCAGGGAGAGGGTTATCAGATTGAGGCCGCAACCCGCAGCGGCTACCGGCTGGCTGACGACTGCGATTTACTTTCCGCCCCCGGCATCCGGGCTTATCTTTTGCCGCGTTACCGGGATCTGGCTGTTTTTGTCCACCCGGAATTGGATTCCACCAATAATGAAGCTAAGCGGCTGCTGGCGCAAGGCTTTACAGGGCAGGGCTTGATCCTTGCCGAATCACAGCAGGCAGGCCGCGGCCGCTTAGGTCGTAGCTTTTTTTCGCCGCGCGGCAGCGGCGTGTATATGTCGCTGATATTGCGGCCGGGCGCCGCGACGGAAAGCATTTTGCCGCTGACCACGATGGCCGCGGTGGCGGTGACCGAAGCGATCAAGCAGCTTTGCGGCTTACGCCCTGAGATCAAATGGGTTAATGATGTTTACCTACAGGGCAAAAAAATTTGCGGCATCCTTACCGAGGCTGAATCCGGGCTGGAAGCGGGCATTGTCAGCAGCGTGATCGTGGGCATCGGCATCAATGTACACCATAACGACTTTCCGCCGCAATTGACAAAGATTGCCGGCGCGCTCAACTGCCGCGGCTTAAGACGCAATCAGCTCATCGCGGATGTGGCAAACCGCCTGCTGGACTTGGCCGCCAATCCTGGGGATCATAGCTATCTGGAAAGCTATCGCAGGCATTCACTGGTGCTGGGGCGGGACATCACCTATCAGGAGCGGGGAGAGGAAATAAGCGCCCGGGCAATCGCCATTGATGAATTGGGCGGTCTGGAAATAGAATTAGCCGACGGAAGCCGCCGCGTATTGCGCAGCGGGGAAATTTCTTTGCGTCTGGCTCCACGGTGATTGACAAAGCAGGAGTTTTTCCGTATAATGATTTACTGTCCGGCCCTGAATCGGCATAAGGGATTATATAGGCCAACGTGGCTCAATGGTAGAGCAGCGCATTCGTAATGCGCAGGTTAGCGGTTCGACTCCGCTCGTTGGCTCCACAGGCGCAAGCTCAGGCTTGCGCTTTGTTTTGCCGCAATCAAGTACAAGGAATTGGCAACTTGACACCGAATTACCAAGAAAACAAGCATGCAGCCGCACAGATGGTTGAAATCGAATTTCGGAGGCAAACCTATGATTAAAGCCCGTTTGAACGCCTTGCGCCAAAGCATGGCCACAGAGAAGCTAGACGCCATGTTTTTTGTCAACCGCGCCAATATCCGCTATCTCAGCGGCTATACCGGCGATGAGGCATATCTGCTGATCTCCCGCGACCAGCAGTCCCTGATCACCGACTTCCGCTACCAGGAGCAGGCGGAGACGGA
>JAAYYR010000174.1 GCA_012515255.1 Clostridia bacterium
CCGTAGGGATAGCCGAGATATTGCTCGGCGGTGGCGACGATATCATCGCCGGTGACGGCAAGAGCCGTCGGGGCGGCAGTGAAAAGCAATGCCATAGACAGCAGCAAGGCGCCTGCTATAGCGCGCAATGCGCGATGTGGCGGTCTATGGCGCCGCCCGGAGAATGCAGGGAGACGACCATCCCCGCCGCAGGTCGCCGGGTTGACAAAATCTACCATATTTCAAGGATCTCCTAAATTTAAAATGAAGTCCGCGGCCACCCCGCTTAGGAGGTTAAACCTCGGTTATTGTACTATATTATATTACCATATAGTCAAAAATGCAACCCCTGTAGGTTTAGCGAGACGAAATGACGGTTTTGGGTCATGAAAACAGCAGCTTGAGTCGCCGGGGCAATGCATCCTGATTTTTTGGTGAATAGCGGCTCCCCGCCCTGACCCCTTGGTGATTTTGGGGACGCCCGGAAAACGAGGCGCAGGCGAGAAAAGCGATATAGTTATTATATGCACGAAAGTATAATCACTGTTACCCCAGCTACGCCGTGCCATCTTGCGGGGCGAGTGTTATTCCAGAAAATATTGCGCTTAGGTTGTAAAGATGTTACAATGTGATTGTTAAATATATACGTTGAGTTTTCGTATTATTATTAACGGCGCGGTACAGTTTATGGATGATGGTATGATCTTAAACGATCATGCGGTTTTAACTTGTCGTTAATAGACTTATAAGCCTTGTTGCCGGCGTCCGGCGTCTATGGCAACTTTAGGCAAGCCCGGGGATTGATTCGGCCCGGCAAATATGGCAAGGAGGCATGATATATGTTGACGCAGGCGCAAGTTCTGGATTTGCTTAAAGGCAATATCCATTGCTCCCAGATTGTCTTGGGCGAGGTTGCCGACCAGCTAGGCTATAGCCGCGAGGAAGGCTATAAGTTGGCTAATGCTTTTGGCGGCGGTTGTTTTATCGGCGATACTTGCGGTGCGGTGGCCGGCGCTATGATCGCCATCGGCATAAAATATGGCAATGACGAGCCGGGCAACAAGAAGCAGGACGAGATTTGCAAGGCAAAGGTTAAGGAATTTCAGGACAAGTTTAAAGAACGCCGCCAAAGTCTGATCTGCCGCGAACTGCTCGGCTATGATTTCGCCAAGCCAGAAGAGCGAAAAACGGCTTTTGAGACCGGCAAGGTTTTTGGGCTATGTCCTGGATTGGTATTAGATTCATTGGAAATATTAAATAATATACTTTTTGAGGAGGATAGTAAATGAACATCAGAAGAGTGCCATTAATCATTAATGGAGCGGAGCGCTTTGTTTTCTGCGATCCGGAGAAGGATACGCTGGCAACGCTATTGCGCCGCATCGGCCTGACCGGTACCAAAATCGGTTGCGGCATCGGCATCTGCGGCGTTTGCTCCGTGATTTACAATGGCAAAGTGATCCGCGCCTGCACAAAAAAAATGAAAAATGTGGAAGACAATGCGGAGATCACCACCATTGAGGGCATCGGTACGCCGAATAATCTTCATCCGCTGCAGAAGGCCTGGATCCGTTACGGCGGCGTGCAATGCGGCTTCTGCTCCCCCGGCTTCATCGTTTCTTCCTATGTTTTATTGCAGGAAAACCCCAATCCCAATCGCGAGGAAGTGCGCGAATGGTTCAAGAAAAACAATAATGTCTGCCGCTGCACTGGCTATAAGCCTTTAGTTGACTGCGTCATGGCCGCCGCCGCCGTTATGCGCGGCGAAGCCGACCCCTCCACCTTGGAATACCAGTTGCCTGAAGACGGCGAATACTACGGCACGCCCGTACTGCGCCCGGCAGCTTTGCCCAAAGTTTGCGGCACCTGCGATTACGGCGACGATATCGGCTTGAAAATGCCGCCTGGCACCCTGCACCTGGCTCTCGTGATGCCGGCCTGCACCCATCATGCCAAGATCAAGAGCATCGATGTCAGCGAAGCCGAGAAGATGCCCGGCGTGGTCAAAGTCGTTACCGCCAAGGATGTCAAAGGCACGAATTTGATGGGCGTGCGCGTGCAGCATCCTCGCTCTAATGTTGACAAGCCCACCTGGCCGGTATTCTGCGATGATAAGATTTTCCGTTGGGGCGACGTGGTCGGCTGCGTGGCCGCGGATACCCGCGAGCATGCCCGTGCCGCCGCCAAAGCGGTTAAGGTCGAGCTTGAGCATCTCCCTGAATATACCAACTATCTGGACGCCGCTACCCCGGACGCCATCGAGATCCATCCCGGTTACCCCAATGTGTATCTGCAGCAGCCGCTGGTTCGCGGCGAGGAAGACACCCGCGACATCATCGATAATGCTCCTTATAAAGTTGCCGGCAGCTTCTACTCCACGCGCGAGCCGCATCTGATGCTGGAGCCTGATACCGTACAGTCCTTCTACGATGAAGACGGCATCCTTACCATCGCCTGCAAAGCGCAGGGCGTTTTCAAGCAGCATAGCTATATCACCCAGGCTCTCGGCGTCAGCAATGAAGAACTGCGCCTGATCGAGAATCCGACGGGCGCCAGCTTCGGCGCTGCCGTCAGCCCGCACTCTTATGCCGTCGCCGGCGCTTGCGCCATGGCGCTCAAAACCCCGGTGACGCTGACCATGTCATGGGAAGAAAACCAGCATTTCTCGGGCAAACGCGCTCCGTCTTATTGTAATGCTCGCCTGGCTGCGGATAAGGACGGCAAAATCTGCGCGCTCGAAGCCGACTTTGGCCTGGATCATGGCGCATATCATGATATGGCGGACAGCATTTCTAACCGTTTCGTCCGCTTTATCGCCTTCCCGTTCCCTATCCCCAATGCCCGCGGCCTGTTCCGCGTCGCGTACACTAACCATAACTTTGCCACCACTTACCGTGGTTTCGGTGCGCCGCAGGTTTCCACGACCATCCATTCCCTGGTCGATATGCTGGCGGAAGAAGTTGGCATGGACACCTTTGATTTCATCGAGAAGAATGTGGCCAAGCCCGGCGACCTCACTGTCAACGGCTTCCCCTTCCGCGAGTATCCTTATCCGGAAATCATGAAAAAGGGTCGGCCGATTTATGAGGAAATGTGCAAAAAAGCGGCTGCTGAATCCACTCCTGAGAAACGCCGTGCAGTCGGCGTTGCGGTCGGCGGCTTTAGCTGCACCGGCGGCGCGGCCGACTTCGCCAAAGTGCGCATTGAGCTAAATCCCGACGGCACCGTGACCCATTTCAACACCTACGAAGACCAGGGCCAGGGCGGAGACGCGGCTTGCGTCCTTCACACCTGCCATTATCTCAAACCGCTGGGCATTACCCCGGACAAGGTTCGCGTCTACTCCAGCGATACCAAATTATGCCCCAATACCGGTATGGCTTCCTCCTCACGCCTGCATCTGATGACCGGCGCCGCGACGCATTTGGCCGCCGAGGCGATGCTGAAGGATATGAAGAAAGCGGACGGCACTTACCGCACCTATGATGAATTGGTCGCCGAAGGCTTGCCGACCACATGGAACGGTAATTACGAAATCCCGGCCGGTGATTTGAAACTCGTCAACCTCAATCCGAACACCGGCGAGGTCGATATGTCCCTTACCTATATGTATAATCTTTTCATGGCCGACGTGGAAGTTGACATGAAAACCGGCAAGGCGACATGTAAGTCTTATGTCACCGTCGATGATATCGGCGTGATCGGCAACCCGATTTCAGTCGAAGGCCAGGCCTTTGGCGGCGCTTCCCACAGCATCGGTTTTGCCCTCAGCGAAAACTATGATGATGTGAAAAAGCATACCAATATCAAAGCCTCCGGCATCCCCTTTGCCACCGACACACCGGATGATCTGCGCCTCTATCACTGCGTCACATTCCGCGACTGCCTGGATCATGGCTCTGCCGGCTGCTCCGAGGGCTATCAGTCCGCCGGTCATGTGGCGGTGCTGAACGCCATTTACCATGCTTGCGGCGTGCGTATCTATGAGTTGCCCGCCCTGCCGGACAAGATCAAAGCCGGCCTGGATATCCTGGCAAAAGGCGGCAAAATCGAACCGCCGGCTCGTTACTTCCTGGGCAATGATCTCTATGATGAGCTGGAAGAGATCAAGAACAATCCTGTATAATATTGCCGTATAACTTTCGGGTACCGTTTCATAATAACGGTACCCGAACCGTTTTCAATTATGCGAAAATATGTTATAATAGGCGTGGAGGGTATGACCTATATGACCTTCCGCGCCTATAAAAATTTAGTGAGGTTATTATGCGGGATATTACCTATGATACCTTTGATGTTTTCTTTCCTGACCAATGCTGCAAGGGTGAAGCCCCATTTTGCTCCGATGATTGCCCGCTGCAGGTAGATGTACGGGATTTTATCAACAAGACCAAGCGCGGCAGCTTGGACGCGGCCTATAAAACTTTCCGCAATGCGGCGATTTTTCCCCGCATTGTGGCTGAACTTTGCCCTCATCCCTGCGAGAACCGCTGCCCGCGCGCGGCGGCCGGCGGCAGCATTGATTTGCTTAATCTGGAACGGGCGGCGATCAAGAACGCACGCAGCCTCGATCCGATCAATTTCAATGTGCCGGCAAAAGCGGAGCGGATTGCCGTAATCGGCGCCGGGATCAGCGGCTTGGCCTGCGCCATTCGCCTGGCCGCCAAAAGATACCAAGTGACGGTATTCGAAAAAAGCGACCGCATCGGCGGCAGGCTTTGGGATCTGATGGATTCTGAGGTTTTTCTCGATGATATAGCCACCCAGGGCAAATACGCTCCGTATGAGCTGGTGCTGAATCGGCAAATCACCTCACTGGACGAGCTGCGGGATTTTGACGCCGTTTATATCGCCACCGGCGAAGGCGGCGAGAGCTTCGGCCTGACCGCGGATGCTGACGGCAATCCCAGCGGCGGCCCTGACGGCGTTTTTATCGGCGGCCGCATTCTTGGCGCGGATACGGTGTGGGCGATCAGCCAGGGCGCCGCGGCTGCGATCAATATCGAGAAATATCTCAAGACCGGGGCTATGCGCTTCCAACCCGAGCGCCCGCGCAATAGCCGCGTCACCGTGGATACGGATGAGCTGAAATCTATCCCGCGCGTTCAAGCGGCCGCGAAGGACGGCTTCAGCAAAGAGGAGGCCATAGAGGAGGCTGACCGTTGCCTGCGCTGTGACTGCACTCGCTGCATCGATAACTGCGAGTTTATGACTTATTACCGCACGGAGCCGCGTAAAGTCGCTAATCTGATCGCCTTCGGCCTGGCTGATCATAACCTGGAACCGCTCTCCAATAACCGCATGGTCAATTCCTGCACCGATTGCGGCTGTTGCGAACAGGTCTGCCCTTTTGATATTGCCACTGGCGACCAGGTGATGGCGGCGCGTCGCCAGATGTTCGAGCGCAAGCAGATCCCGCCCGCTTATCATTATTATTGGCTGAGGGATATGCAGCATGCTACCAGCGACGAAGGCAGCCTGTTTTTGCCGGCGCCACATGGCAAAAAGGCCAAATATCTCTTTTTCCCCGGCTGCCAATTAGGCGCTTCCGATCCGCGCTACCCCTATGCGGCCTATGAATTGCTGCGACGCGTCGAGCCGCAAACCGCCGTCGATATCGATTGCTGCGGCGCGCCCGCCTATTGGGCCGGCGACGCGGAAACGCATCGGCAGATGCTCGCCAAGCTATATCAGCGCTGGCAGGAAGCGGGCAAGCCCACCGTGGTCTGCGCCTGCTATACCTGTCTGCGCTTAATCCGCCGCTTTTTGCCGGACATAGAGGCTGTTTCTTTGTATCAGGTGCTGGCACAGGCAGAGGGGCTGCAGCTGCCGGATCAAAGCGGCCGCCCGGAATACGCGCTCGTCGATCCTTGCTCCGCCAAATACGACGCGACTGCCCGAGAGGATATGCTGGCTTTGGCGGACCGGATGAATGTCAAAGGGCAGCCCCTGTATAAAAACATCAATAAGATGCCTTGCTGCAGCTTTGGCGGCAATATCGAGGGAGCCAAGCCTGACCTGGCGCGGACGATGCGCGAGAGCAGAGTGCAGGCCGACCCTCGGCCCTATTTATCCTATTGCGCCAATTGCCGCGATACTTTTGCCCGGGAGGATAAGCCGGTGGTGCATATCCTGGACTTGCTGGCGGATTTGAACCCTGACGACAGGCGGCCGCCGCATATCGATAACCGCCGCGCCAATCGCCTGCAAGCAAAGGCCCTGTTCACCGGGGAGGAGGTCATTATGCCTGAGCCGAAAATCAAACTGATTATCAGCGAGGAAATGCAGAATATCATGGACAAAAAGCTTATTTTTGCCGATGATATCCGCCAGGTCATCGATTATGCCGAAACAACCGGTAGTAAATTCATTGACGATCAAGGCGTCAATATCGCTCATTTAGTGATCGGCCTGCCCACTATCTGGGTAGAATACGTCAAGGCCGGCGCAGACAGCTATGAGGTGCTGAATTGCTATCTGCACCGCATGAGCATGGTGGAGCCGGGAAGGGCGGAATCAGAATTTAATTAAGGCGCCTGAATGATAACAACCCAAGGAGCTGACAATGGAAAGACATGTGATCTGCGGCCGCTGCGGCAAAGAATTGGAAATTAAAAAAATAGTGATTAAATATTTCGATCATGAATTTCGTAAGGATGTGCCTTGCTGCCCGGAATGTGGACAGGCTTTTATTTCGCGCGAATTTGCCGAGGGCAAGGTGCGCGAGGCGGAAATGGAGCTCGAGGACAAATAGGCTTCCTAAACCGCCGCCGCGAATAATATTCGGGGAGGTGCTTTATTTATGGGTCGGGAAAAACTGTTTCGCGATTACCGGCTGCCTTCGGCCTATCATGGCTACTGGATACGCGATATGGATCAGGCGCGCGCCGATGACGCTTCGCTCTTACTGCCGCCGCCGGGCGGCGAACAGCCCCGCTACTTATTTTTCCCCGGCTGCCAGCTCGGCGCGTCTGACCCGCGTTACCCCAAGGCAACCTATGAGCTGCTCCTGCAGGCCGAGCCTGCTACCGCGCTGCTGCTCACCTGCTGTGGCGCGCCTGTTTACTGGGCGGGGGAAATCGAGCTTTACCGCAGCGTGCAAAATGAGCTGAAGCAAATCTGGGAGCAAATGGGCCAACCGCTTTTGGTTCTGGCCTGTCTTAGCTGTCAGCAGATATTCAATTATGTGCTGCCGCAAATCAAGACGACGACATTGTATGAGGTTTTAGCGGCGGCGCCGCAGGTCAAGCTGCCTACTTATGCGTCGGACGAGGTTTTTGCCCTGGCCGACCCCTGCACCGCGCGCGGCAATCAAGGAGTGCGCGACGCTGTTTGCAGCCTGCTTGACCGGATGCATGTCCACTACCAAATCCTGCATCAAGACATGGAGCATTTGCCCTGCTGCGGCTTTGGCGGTAATATTCATGGCGCGAACCCGGATAAAGTGCGCCAGGTGGCGAAAAAAAGAATCGGCGTCGATCCGCGGCCTTTTATAGCTTATTGCGCTAATTGCCGCGATATTTACGCCGCGGCCGGCAAGGATACGGCGCATCTTATTGACTTGCTGACCGGGATCAACGGCAAGGACCGCCCTGTGCCGCATCTCAGCCTGCGCCGCGATAATCGGCGGCAGGCGCGGCAGCGGGTGCTCGGCGAAAAACAGCCGACATTAATCCGCGGCATCAAGCTGGTGTTTGATGATGACCAGGCGCAGCTGATGGACCGCAACTATATCAATACCGACTATGTGATACAGGTGATTGAGCATGGCGAGACGACTAAGGAGAAATTAATCGACGACCAGGGCAATAACCTCGCCCATCTGCGGCTTTGCGATGCCACGGTATGGGTGGAATATCAGAAACTGGCCGATAATGAATACCGGCTCGTCAATTGTTATTATCACCGCATGGAACCGGTCGGGCTGCCGGAGGAAGCGGCGGCCTGCGAAATACCGGGAGCGTCAGTCGGAGGGGGGCAAGAGCATGGCAAGAAAGCTTAAATGCGCCCGCTGCGGCGTAGACCTGGAGATGAAAAAGATAGATTTTAAGTATTTCGAGGTGGAAATAGCAAAAGAAATCCCCTGCTGTCCAAGCTGTGGCCAATATTTTATTGACCAGGAGCTGGCTGAGGGGCGGATGCGCGCTGCGGAAATGGAATTGGAAGATAAATAGCGCGCTTTGGCGTCAAAATGGGGGCCATTGGCAAAATGACGACGGAACAAAAACAAATCATCGGCAAGACCCGCAGCATTTGTCCTATATGCGGCAAACAGATCGCGGCGGAGAGGGTAAAAATAGGCGAGGAAATTTTCCTGGAGAAAACTTGTCCTAAGCATGGTTTCTGGTCTACGGTTATTTGGCGCGGGCCGGTAAATTTCCTTGAATGGATCGGCGAATCAGCGGCGCTTGGCGATGATGAAAACCTTGGCTGCCCTTATGACTGCGGCATCTGCGGCGAGCATCGGCAGCAGACCTGCTGCGTGTTGTATGAGGTAACGTGCCGCTGTAATCTGGCTTGTCCCTATTGCTTTGCCGAGGGCGGCTTGGGCGATGATATTCCGATGGAGCAAATCAAGGCTGATTTGGCCCGGCTGATCAAGCCGGGGCAGACCTTCCTCCAGCTCTCGGGCGGCGAGCCGACGGTGCGCGACGATTTGCCGCAAATTATCCGTTTGGCCCGCGAGATGGGCTGTAAATATATTCAGGTCAACAGCAATGGCCTGCGTTTTGCCGACGATGAGCCTTATCTTGCCGCCTGCGCTGAGGCCGGCTTATCCTTTGTTTTTATGCAATTTGACGGTACGAGCGATGAGATTCAGATCGCCATGCGCGGCGAACCGCTGCTCGAGCGCAAAAAACAGGCTATTGACAATTGCGCTAAGTATAAAATCGGCGTTACTCTGGTGCCGACCCTGGTGCCGGGCGTCAATACGGATGATATCGGCAATATCATCCGCTTCGGCTCCTCCCTTTCGCCTACGGTGCGCGGCGTGCATTTCCAGCCGGTATCTTATTTCGGCCGCTACCCCGAGCCGCCCGCGAACGCGGATCGCTTCACCCTGGGCGAGCTGCTGGCGGCTTTGCCGCTGCAGACCGATAACGGGGTCAAGCTGACGAATATCGCGCCCTCGCATTGCGACCATGCACTATGCGGCTTTCACAGCAGCTTTATTGTCCGCCATGACGGCAGTTTGCTGGCCCTGACGCGGCGCGACAGCGGAGGCTGCTGCTGCGGCGCCACTACGGCGGAGCAAAACCGCGAATATATCGGCCGCCGCTGGCAGCGCAGCGCTGATGAATCGCCTTGCCCGGAGGACGCCGATGATTTTGAAAAATTCCTCAATGAGGCGCGCGTCTACTCTTTTACCGTGACAGCCATGGCTTTTCAGGATGCGTATAATCTTGATATTGAGCGGCTGCGCCAATGCAGCCTGCATGTCTATGACGAGGGGCGCATCAAGCCTTTTTGCGCCCGCTATCTGACCTTGAGCGGAGGGCAGGCATGAGTGCTTTGCGACCGGGCGGTTCGGCTCTGACCCTGCGCGCGCTCTCCTTTTGCCCGCTTACGGATGCGAGCCGGTTGCTGGATATCGGCTGCGGCCGGGGCGAGAGCCTTGCTTTGATCAGCGAGCGCTGGGGCTGCCGCACGGCGGGTATCGAGCCGGACGACGAGCGCCGCGCCTTGGCTTGCGCCGCCAATCCGGGTATTGATATTGCCCCGGCAACGGCGGAGCTGCTGCCGTATGCCGACGCCAGCTTTGATATTGTTTTGGCCGAATGCACAGCATCATTGTTCAGCGACCCCAGGGCGGCTTTTGCCGAGATCGGCCGGGTGCTGGCGCCTGACGGCTTGCTGGCGCTCACTGATGTTTATGCCAGGGAGCAAACCCCGCCCGCCACAACGGGCATGCTGCGCCGGCTGTATACGCCGGAGCAATGGCGGACGCTGCTGCGGCAAGCGGGCTTTTCTCTGCGCCATGAGGAAGACTGCGGCCGCGTCATGCAAAATATGCTCGGCCAGATGATACTCGATCATGGGCGCGAGGAAGCTTATCGGCGAATCGGACTTGACCGCTGCTGCTTGAAAGCCGCGGGGCTGGGCTATCTGCTGTTGATTGCCGCCAAGGAGGATGTATGAGCGGGACGCGCGGCAATCAATGCGATCACGGCCCAGGGGGGAGCATGAGCCAAATCAGCTATGACCAATGGCTGGCGCGGCGCTGCGGCCTGCCTGAAGGCTTTAGCCAGGCGCAGCTTGACGCCTGGCAGTTGGCGGCGCTGCGGCAGCGGGCGCTTTATGCCTTTGCCCATAGCCGATTCTATCGCGAGCTGTATGCCGGCATTGATCTGCCGCGGGCTGCACCGGGCGAGCTGCCGCTAATCAGCGGCGAGGATATTGCCAGGGCCGGTACAGCCATGGCCTGCCTGTCGCAAACCAGCATTCAGCGCATTGTGACTATGGAGACTTCCGGCAGTACCGGGCTGCCGAAGCGGATTTATTTTTCCGCTGCCGACCTGGAGCTGACGGTGGATTTT
The DNA here is from genome assembly GCA_012515255.1 of Clostridia bacterium. GTDB lineage: Bacteria > Bacillota > Dehalobacteriia > UBA4068 > UBA4068 > HGM13862. The sequence continues at coordinate 10,518 of JAAYYR010000174.1, forward strand.
TTTGCCCAGGGCATGACCTATATGGTATCTCCCGGCGATAAGGTGCTGATCTGCATGCCCGGACATAACCCGGACGGGCTGAATGATCTGCTGAGCCGGGGCTTGCGCCGCATCAATGTCGAGCCTTGCTATTACGGCCTTGTCAGCGATTTGGCGGACGCGGCAACAACGATCCGCGCCTACCGGCCGGATTGCATCGTCGCCATTCCCGGGCAAATGCTGGCGCTCGCCGAGTCTGCGCCGGATTTGCGGCCGCCCCGGCTGCTGCTCTCCGCGGATAATGTGCCGGATGAGCTGCGCCGCCGTATAGAGGACTTATGGCATACCGAAGTTTTCGCCCACTGGGGAATGCGCGAGACAGGCTTGGGCGGCGCGGTGGAATGCGGCGAGCATCAGGGCTATCATATCCGCCATGCCGACTTGCTGCTTGAGATCGTCGACCCGCTAAGCGGCCGGGCCTTACCCGATGGCCAGCGGGGCGAGCTGGTAATATCCACATTTAATCGTGAAGCAATGCCTTTGCTGCGCTATCGCACCGGCGATATCGCTCATTTGATAGCCGCGCCCTGCGGCTGCGGCAGCGGCCTGAAACGCCTGGGCCCGGTGCAAGGACATAAACTAATGGAGGTCATCCGATGAAAATAGCTGTAGCCACCTGCGGTAAAGAAGCCACTTCGCCCGTTGCGGCGACTTTGGCGGAGGCGGCGTATTTATTTATCGCCGACATGGAAAAATTTGAGGTGCTTAGTATTTATGAAGCGGAGGAGCAAACGCGGGATATGGCATTTGCCCGCCGCACGGTTGACGAGGACTGCGAGGCGATCATCTGCGGCCCGATCGAAAAAGACGCTTTCGATATTCTCTCCCGCGCCTGCGTTACTCGCTACGACGGCAGCGGCAAAAGCGCCGGCGAAGCCCTGAAGCTGCTCGATCTGTATGCTTTGCCGCTAATCCGCGATAATATCGGCGGCAGCGGCTGCGTTGGCGAGCATTCGGGAGGGGAATGCCATGAACACGGGGAATAAACCCCATTCGGCAACGGGCGCGGTGATTGTGGCCGCGGGCATGTCCTCGCGGATGAAATCTTTCAAGCCGATGCTGCCGCTGGCCGCCTCCACCGTAATCCGCACCCTGATCGGTACTCTGCAGCAGGCGGGTGTCGCACCGATCATCGTCGTTACGGGGCGCAACAGCGCGGAGCTGACGCGGCATATTGCCGACCTGGCGGTGATAACGATCGAGAATATCCATTATGCCAAGACAGATATGTTTTTCTCCGCCGGTCTTGGCTTAAACGCCGTCGCTGATCAGGCGGAGCGCGTCTTTTTCCTCCCCGGCGATGTGCCTTTGTTCTCCCGCCATTCTTTGGCGGCGATGAGCGAATATATGGATCAAAACCCCTGCGATATTCTTATTCCCACCTACAATGGCCGGCAGGGGCATCCGGTTTTGATCAAGACCCGGGCCATCGCCGAGCTGACCGCTTTTTCCGGTCAGGGCGGCCTACGCGCCGCGATCAAGAATTATGACGGCAAAAAATGCCGGATCGCCCTGCCGGATCAGGGTCTAATATTGGACGCGGACAATCCTGCGGATTATTTTCGCCTGACCGAATATCTGGCGGCCGACGCGCGGCAAATGCCGCTTACCTGCGGCGTAAACTTAACATTAAGCAAGAGCGAAGTTTTTTTTGACGCGGCGCTCGCTTCCCTGCTCGAACTGACGCAAAAGCATGGCTCTTTGACCAAGGCC
>JAAYYR010000175.1 GCA_012515255.1 Clostridia bacterium
GCGATTATGATCTGGAATTCAACCTCGCGGTGATCGCCGACGCCCTCAGCCGCTCCGGGATTAGCACCGAGCGCAGCGGCCGCAATGATTTGCTGGCCGCCGGGCGCAAGTTCTCCGGCAATGCTTTCTACAAGGTAGCAGGACAATGCCTGCATCATGGTACGATTATGGTGGAGGTAGACCTGGACGATATGAGCCGCTACCTGCAGCCCTCGCCGGGCAAGCTGGCCGCGCATGGCGTATCATCCGTGCGCGCGCGGGTTGCTAATTTACGCGATTTAGCGCCGCAGCTCAGCGTGGAGCGGCTGCGCGGCTTGCTGGCGGCCAGCCTGGGCCGTATCGGCGGCCGCGAAGCGCATGAGCTATCGCCAACTCCGCAGGAATGGCATGAGGCGGAGGCACTAAGTACGCGTTTTGGTGACTGGAACTGGATTTGCGGCCGCCAGGCGGATTTTGATATTGAGCTGGAAAAGCGCTTTCCCTGGGGCGGCGTCAACTGCCGGCTGCAGGTGAACGGCGGCTGGATCGAGAGTGCGGCTCTGTATTCGGATGCCATGGAAGCCTTGCTTATCCCACGCATCGCCTCATCGCTCGCTCAATGCCGCTATGACGCGGCGGAGATCAGCGGCCGCCTGGCCGGACTAATCTGCGACGATAGTCAGGAGGCGGACATTGTCGCCGATATCAGCGGCTGGCTTGGCCAAGCGATTTGAATATTAAGCAAACAGGAGGGCGTTTATGAAACAATACGACCTGATGGTAATCGGCGGCGGCCCTGCCGGCTATACGGCGGCGCTTAAAGCCGCGCAATTGGGTCTGAGCACCGCGCTTGCGGAAAAAGACCGCTTGGGCGGCACCTGTCTCAACCGCGGTTGCATTCCCACCAAAGCTTTGCTGCACTCCTCCCATATTTTCCGCGAGGCGGGACAATGGGCAGAGCTGGGACTAAGCTGCGAAAACGCCCAATTCGACCTGCCGGCGATGCAGCGCCGCAAAGACGCTGTAGTGGCGCAGCTGCGCGATGGTATTGCCGGGCTGCTCAAGGCGCGCAAAATAGATGTGCTGCCAGGAGAGGCGCGCATTATGGCTCCGCATGTGCTGCGCGTCGGCGCGGATGAATATCAGGCGCGGCAGATCCTGATCGCGACGGGCGGACGGCCTGCTCTGCCGCCTATACCCGGCTTGGGGCTGCCCGGCGTGCTCACAAGCGATGATCTGCTTGACGCGGAGCAGTTTTATCCCCGGCTGGTGATCATCGGCGCCGGCGTTATCGGTATGGAATTCGCCTCGCTCTACAGCAATCTGGGCGCTAAGGTAACTGTGATTGAGCTTTTAGACCGGGTATTGCCGACCTTTGACCGCGAGCTGGGGCAAAGCCTTGCCATGTCGCTAAAAAAACGCGGCCTGGAAATTTATGCCGGCGCGCAGGTACAGGCTGTGGAACAGGGCGAAGATTGTCTGATTTGCCGCTACCTGGCGGGCGGCGAAGAGCGGCAGGCAAAGGCTGACGCGGTGCTGGTGGCGACCGGCCGCCGCTCGGCGGCTGAGGAAATCATAGCTCCGGGTCTTGGTATCGCTATTGAGCGGGGGCAGATTGTGGTGGACGAATGCTTCCGCACGACTGCTGAGGATATTTACGCTGCGGGCGATATTGTCCAGGGCAGCCCGCTTTTGGCGCATGCAGCCTCGGCGCAGGCTATCAACGCTGTTTGCGCCATGACCGGCCGGCCGCCTCAGATGGACTTATCCGTCATGCCGGGCTGCGTTTTTACCGACCCGGAGATCGCCTTGGTAGGGTTGTCCGCCGATGAGGCCAAAGCCCGGGGTATCGCGGTGATCGCGGCCAAATATCCCATGGGCGGCAATGGCAAAACAGCGATCGAGACCAAAGAACGTGGTTTTATCAAGCTAATCTGCGAAGCGGGAAGCCTGCGCCTGCTCGGCGCGCAGTTGATGTGCCTTCATGCTTCCGATTTGATCAATGAGCTGGCTTTGGCCTGCTCCCGTTCTATTACTGCCTATGAGCTGGCGGCGCTCGTTCATCCGCATCCCACTTTTGGCGAGGCTGTGCGTGAAGCGGCGGAAGAAGTTTTATCGCGGGCCGAGCGCAAAACAAACACCTAAAGCAAAGAAAAATTTGCGGCTAAAGGCTCCGGCATATGACTATACGGAGCCTTTAGCGCGCTAAGGACGGCCAAGCGCCGCTTGTGGCGCGGTAGCGGCTATGATATAATAGGCGCAAGCCGGGACCATGTTCATTTGCTATTGATTGTAGCGCACTTTCGCAAAAGCTTCGCTTTTGCCCCCCTTTGTGATATAATACGGATATCAATTGGCAGTGAGGCGCTTATGCCGATCGTATCTTTGCTTAAAACGGAAAATATGCACCCCTCGACGCCGAAAGCAGCGAATCTGTTGCTGCGCTGTTTGCTGTTGCCTTTGGGCGGCGGCGAATTTTATTTTTGTACGGGGGAAAAACTGGCGATTATCGCCGACGTCACTTTGCCCGCCGCTCATGAGACCGGCGCGAATTTTGATCTTCGCCTCGCTGTGGCGTTGATCAATATTGCCCGTGATGAAGGCGTAAGCGATATTACGCTCTGCCTGCGTCCCGAGGGCTTTGATCTTGATCTGGTGCTGGAGCGCAGCGGTTATGGCAAGCTCAAAGAGATGCCGGGTCTGAATATTGTCGGGCTGGGCGAGGCTTCCGCCACGCCACGCTGTACAGATACCGCGCTCGTGCTGGAGCAGGCGCAGATTTACGATGTGCTGACGCGGGCGGATATTATTATCAGCCTGGCTAAATTCCGTACAGCCGAGGGCAAGCTCTTTGGCAGCGCTTTGAACAATATTGCTTATGCGGCGCGGCCTTCTTCCGACCTTTCTTTCACGCATCAACAACGTGCGCTTGTGGATATCTGCAGCATTTTCGCGCCGGACCTCACCATTGTCGACTGTCTGCGCGGGCAAAGCGGCTTTCAGAATAACCGCGCCGATTGCCTGCTTGCCGGATCGGACGCCGTAGCGCTTGATACGGTGCTGGCCGCGATCGCCGGTATCGACGCCGCGGACAGCGAAGCCATACTCTTGGCCGGGCAATATGGCGTCGGCGTTAACAATCCGCTTGATATCACCATGTATGGCGATGATTTACGCGAGATCATGGCTTCATCCGGTTCGCATTGACGATGATTGAACCATGCTCACCGCTGGGATGATGTCAAGGGGAAATGCTTGACGGCAATGTCGCGGCAGGCCGGCGGATAGTGGTTGCCGTTGCTTTACGACGGCCTTTTTCGCGACGGATTGCCGATGCGCCATGCCGCTCATAAAGGCAAAAATCGGCCTGTGTATATCACCCGGGCTTTTGCCATGACATTCCCGCAGTGCAGTTGTCCTGCGGCAGGCGCAAATTTTTGTACAAGCCGAAAATTTAGCTCTGCGGCCGGGCATTGGCGCAATGCGTCTTGAGCCGGTTATGGCGGCGCGGCCGCTCTTAAACGTAAAGTCATAAGATTAGGAAAAAGATGATCATCAAAGATGATGTTTTACAACGGATATTGCCGCGGGTAGAGCGGCCGGCGCAGTATGCGGGCGGCGAATACCAGGCAACGGCCTGCGACTGGCAGGCTGCTGACGTGAAAATGTGCTTTGCTTTCCCCGACACGTATGAGATCGGCATGAGCCATCTGGGATTGCGGCTGATTTATGAGGCGGTGAACAATCACAGCCCGCATCTTTGCGAGCGCTGCTTCATGCCATTGGATGATATGGCGGCGGAGCTGCAGCGTCATCATTTGCCGCTTTTTTCCCTGGAAAGCCGCCATGCCCTTACGGATTTCGACGTGGTCGGCTTTACCCTGCAATATGAGCTTTCCTATACCAATGTGCTGGCTATGCTGGAGCTGGCTGACATCCCCCTGCTTGCCGCCAAGCGCGGCGCGGATCAGCCACTGGTGATAGCGGGCGGCCCCTGCGCTTTTAACCCGGAACCAATAGCGGATTTTTTGGATTTGGTTGTTGTGGGCGAGGGTGAGGAAGTAACGCTTGAGCTGCTCGATCTGATCGCGGAGGCTAAGCGCGGCCGCTGGGACAAAACAGAGCTGCTGCGCCGTGCCGCTGGGCTGGCCGGGGTCTATGCGCCCGCTCTTTATCAGCCGCTGTACGCCGCGGACGGACGTTTCGCCGGGCTAAGCCCGCATCCGGGCGTGCCGCAGCGGATTAAAAAACGCGTCTTGGCCGACCTGGACGCCGCGCCTTTTCCCGAGCGGCCGCTGCTGCCTACGATCAAGCCGGTGCATGACCGTATTATGCTGGAACTGATGCGCGGCTGCACCCATGGCTGCCGCTTTTGCCAGGCGGGGATGATTTACCGGCCTTTGCGTGAGAAATCAGCGCCGACGCTGATGCGGCAGGCGGCAAGCCAGGTGGCGGCTAGCGGTTATGATGAAATCGCCCTGCTGTCGCTATCCTCGGCCGATTATAGCGATATCATGCCGCTAATGGAGGATTTGCTGGCGGCCCATGGCGGCTGCGGCGTGAGCTTAAGCCTGCCCTCGCTGCGCGTGGACGCGTTGAGCGTCGGTATGGCCGCCCGTACTCAGGAAGTGCGTAAAAGCGGGCTCACCCTGGCGCCGGAGGCCGGTAGCCAACGCTTGCGCGATATTATAAATAAAGGCGTACGCGAGGAAGATATTTTTGCCGCCGCAGCCGCTGCTTTTTCCCAGGGCTATACATCGATTAAGCTGTATTTTATGATCGGATTGCCTTTTGAGCGGGATGAAGATATTTTGGAGATCGCCGCCCTTTGCCGCCGCGTTCTGCAACTGGCCAAAGAGCATAAGCCCGCCGAGGTGAAAAAGCGGGTTAGAATCAGCCTCAGCGCTTCCTCCTTCGTCCCCAAGCCTCATACCCCTTTCCAATGGCTGGGCCAGAATTCAGTAGCGGAGCTGCGGCGCAAGCAGCAGTTGCTGCGGGAGGCGATAAAGCCGCTGCGGGCGGTAAGTCTGCATTATCATGATGCCGAGGCCAGCATGCTCGAAGCGGCATTTGCCCGGGGAGACAGGCGTCTGGCCGCCGTATTACTTGAGGCGCGGCAACGCGGCTGTCATTTGGACGGCTGGAGCGAGCATTTTGATTTGACGGCCTGGCGTGAGGCTTTTGCCGCCGCGGGACTTTCCGCAGCGGAATATGCGGAGCGCTCTTTTGCCGAGGATGAAATTCTGCCCTGGCAGCATCTGGATTGCGGGATCGACGCAACATGGCTGCGCCGGGAATTGCACAGGGCGCAAGCAGGCGAGTTGACGCCGGATTGCCGCGGCAATGCTTGCAGCGCCTGCGGCGTTTGCGGCGGCGCGGATGGCTGGCAATGCTCTTATGCTAAGGCGAGGCCTCTAGCAGTGCCAGCTTCGCGCCAAAGCTTGCCCGGGTCCGGCGACGAGCCGAGCCGTTGGCGCTGCCGGCTGGCCGTCACCGGGACTATGGCCTGGCTTTCCCATCTTGATTTGCGGGGCAGCCTGGAAAAGGCCTTGCGCCGCAGCGGTTTGCCGCTCGCTTATTCCCAGGGCTTTAACCCGCATTTACTGATTTCCTGGGGGCCCGCGCATCCGGTTGGGCTTTCTAGCGACAGCGAATATGTCGATCTCACTTTCGCGGCAGACCCGGACCATGACTGGCCGGACAAGCTGCGGGCGGCGTTGCCGCCGGGTTTGGCGTTGCTTGAGACGCGGCCGATTACGCTTCAGGAGCGGGCGCTGATGGCCGCTATCAATCAGGCGCAGTATGAGCTGGACTTTGGCCAGGCGGACGCGGAAATACTTGATCAGGCGATAGCGGTTTTTCTTGCGGCCAAAAGCTGGCCGGTGATGCGGCGCGGCAGCCGGGGGCCCAAAGAGGTGGATATCCGTCCGGCTGTGCTTGATATGCGCCGCGAGCAAAGCCGGGTATGCTATGAGGCGCGCTGGGAGGAAAGCGCGGCGCCGCGTCCCGCCGAGATGGCGGGCATCCTGCTGCCGGGGGCGGCGTATCAGGCCTGGCGGCGCGGGATGGCAATTGTCGAGCGAGGAATAGCGCGGGAACCGTAAGGCGGCGGCCGGCGGACGGGGAAACGGAGTTGATAAATATGCTGCGGGAAATGCTGATCAAGCGCAAGGATAATGAAACCTATATCGCTATCACCCGTGATAGACAATTGACGGAGATTTTTTGGCCCAGCACTGATCACCGCAACCTGGTAGGTAATATTTACTTAGGCCGTGCGGAAAGCGTGCTGCCGGGTATGCAGGCCGCCTTTATCAATATCGGCCTGGAACGCAACAGCTTTCTTTATGCGGCGGACGCGCTTTCGCCCCGGGAGATCGCCGAGCAGGATTGGGGCTGCGATTCGGAGCGGCCGCAAGAGCGGGCCATCGGCGACCTGGTCAAGAGAGATCAGCAGCTGATGGTGCAGATTTTTAAGGAGCCAAGCGAAACCAAGGGTGCGCGGGTAACCATGCAGCCTTCTTTGCCCGGCCGCTATCTGGTGCTGCTGCCGCGCGGTAATTATATCGCGGTCAGTCGCCGCATCGAAGCCGAAGCTGAGCGGGAACGCCTGCGCAACCAGGTGCGCGAGCAATTGCCGCCGCATATGGGCGCGATCATGCGTACCGTAGCAGCAGCCGCCCGGCCGGAACAGATCGCAGCGGATTTGCAGTATTTGCTGACGCAATGGCAATTGATCCAGCAGCGGGCAGCCGCGGCACAGGCTCCCAAATTGCTTTATAGCGATTTCAACCTCCTGCACAAAGTGATCCGCGATACCGGCGTCAGGGACATCGACCGCATCGTAGTAGCCAATGCCGAGGAATTTGCCTTGGTATCGGCCGCCTGCGAGGAGGTGGCGCCGGCTTTGCTTAAGCTGATCAAGCTGGAGGAAAGCCGCGACCTCTTTTTTGATTATGATATCTATAATCAGGCGGAGCGCGCTCTGCGCCGCAAAGTATGGCTAAAAAGCGGCGGCTATATCATCATCGATCAAACAGAAGCGCTGACTGCGATCGACGTCAATACCGGCAAATATGTGGGAGAGAATAATCTCAACGCTACGGTACTGAAAACAAATTTGGAAGCGGTGGAGGAAATAGCGCGCCAATTGCGCCTGCGCAATATCGGCGGCATCGTGATTATCGATTTTATTGATATCGACGAGGAAACGGACAAAAAAACCTTGCTGGACGCCCTGATTAATGAAACAAAAAACGACCGTATGCGCGTCACGGTGTTGGGTATGACCCAATTGGGTTTAGTGGAATTAACACGCAAAAAAGTCGGCCATTCCCTAAGCGCGGTTATGGAAAAGAAATGCAACAGCTGCGGCGGAAAAGGGAAAATCCCCGTGGGTTTCCCCGGCAAATATTAGTTTTCTCATGGCGTTGCGGGTCGGCTTTTTTTATGCCGGCCCGTTTTTTTGACTGATTGTACTATTTTTTACAAGCAAACGAACATTGCTTTTTAACCGTATTTTCGTTATAATATTTTCATGCGGAAACATAGATGTAGATGCGATTTTGTTGTATGGATATCTAGTATTCCTTCGGCGTGATCAGCGCCGGATAACTCAATATATAGTCAAAAATAAGCCTGGGGTCGTAAATTTTGGGAGGGTTCTGCTATGGCAAGCGAGGGCGGCGGCAAAGTAAAAAGCAGATTGTGGACAAAGATTTTTAGCGGTAATACAAAAGCTGACGCCGACCTCATCCCAAACGAGTCGGACGGCAGTCAGGCCGCGGGTGAGAGCGCGGTTGTGACAGATCCCCCCTTGGCGGAACAAATGGTCGAGAAGGACGTCATAAGTGACGCCGAGGCTCTGGCAGCGGAATCCAAACGCTTGCGGGAGCAAATCGAGCAGGATATACAGCTGGCGGAAAAAGACCTGCTGTATTTGAGCGAGCGTTCCGCGCAGATGCAAAAAGCGGCTGTCGACGCCTTGGAAGCTTTGGCCGAGGCCGAGCATTCATATGCGGTCGTCGAAAGCGAAATCGCGGCGGCCTTGGCTGAGGAAGAGTCGGTACGCTTGCATAGCGAGGAAGAACTGGACCATATCAAGGAAGTAAATGCCGACGCTTTGGCCACCGCGAGCAAAAACGCGGATAAATTGGCCGAGGGCTTGGCCGCTAAAAAAGAAGAGGCCGCGGCAGCTTTGCTGGAGGCGGAACAGGCCGCCGCGGATTTAGCAAGCGAAAAAACCCGCGTCAACGGCTTGATCAAGGCTAAGGAGCAAGAAATCAAGCAGGTATTAACCACAGCGGAACATGCCCGTGCCGCGGCTGATAAACAAGAGAAAAACACCGAGGCTCAATTTGTCTCTTTGGATGCCGAACTTAGTACATATTTGCAGGAATATGATCAGGCCGTGCGCCAACTCTCCGAGGCTGAAGCCAAGCGTCAAAAATATGACGAGCAGGTTGCGGAGGTTCACGAAAACAGCAAACAAGCGCAACTGAATTTGACGAAAAAGCTCAATCATACCATTGAAGCTTACAAGGAGAAAAGTTCCGCCGCCAAGGCTAAGCGGGACAGGCTTACCGCTGATCTTGCGACGCGGCGCGCAGATAGCGAGCAGGCTGCCGAGGATATGCGTCTATCCGCCGCGGCGGCCGCAGAAGCGCTCGCCGCATTACAGGGCCTGATCAGCGCGAGAGATGAGCGAATCGGCGCCGTGGAAAAGGACAAGGCAGAGATCTCCTTCCGCTTAGACGAGGCCAGGCGCGACGTAACGGATAAAAAAGAAGCCTATGCCCAAGCGCAAAAACAAGTAGAGCGCAGCACAAGCGCAGCGGTCAAAGCCGGCGCCCGGGCTGACGCGGCCGGCGAGCAGGCGCGTGAGGCGGCCCTGGAGACGGAGGACGTCGCCGCCGCGGCGGAGACCGCGCAAAGATTAAAGGATGAGGCTACCCTGGCGCGCAGCAGCAGCGATGAAGCCTCTTCCCAGATGCTATCCAAGGCGGAATCAGTTTTACTCAATACAACGGAGAAAGCCCTGCGCCTATATGAGGAAAAGGTGGTATTGCATCAGGCGGCGGAGCAAGAGGCAAAGCAATTGCGCGCAGCCTCGGAGCTGGCCGCGGCTGAAGCAAAGCGCGACGCTGAAGCGGCGGACAGGCTGGTGGCCGCCTGGCTGGCCGCGGAAGAATCTTTGGTCAAAGCGACAGTGGAGGCTGAAGCCGCGCTAAAGGCGCTGGAGGAGGATCATGCAGGGCGGCTCGAGGACGAGGAACAGCAAATAAACGCGGCGGAAAATCTCAGCCGCGAATATGCAGAGGCGGCGGAGCGCGCCGCGCAGCAAAATGGACGTCTGGCCCGTGCGCTGGAGGCTTGCGAGACAGAGCTTCAGGCCGCGCAGGAGAACCTGGCCGAGCTGGAAGCAAATTTTGAGCAGGAGAAAAATCGTATTGAATTGGCCTTGGCGGATAAGGGCGCCGCCACGGAAAATTCGATCGCTTACTATGAAAATGAATTGGCATCTATTGAGGCCCAATTTGAATCGCTGATTGCCGAACGCGACCAAAAACGGCAGGAATTGGATCTCAAGGCTGAGCAATTTAATGCGGATAAAGAGCACCTGATGCAGCAAAACATGGAAAGACGCCTTGAGATCGCGGCCTGGGAAAAAGAAGCGGTGCGCTTGCAGGGAGAAACGGAAAAGCTGCTGGAGGAAATGCGCAACCGTACCGAAGAAGTGCAATTATTCCGGGAGGCCCGACGCGCCGCCGCGGAAGAAGCAAATGCTCAGGCGGAGAAAATTGCCGTGGCTTATGATATCGCCCTGCAGGAAGTGGAGCGGATCCGCCGGGCTGGCGAAGAATCCGTAGCCCGGGCCGCCCAAGACGCGCAGCAGGCTGTCGCGCCGAAAACAGCAATCAGGCTGGCCGTGGACGAGCGGGCTGAGCAAAAAATGGCTGAACTGCGGGAACTGCGCCGCCAGGCTGCTGATGCGATAAAGGGTGCCGTTGAAGTCTCGCTATCCCGCCTGGAGGCCCAAAATCGCGCTTCTGTTGGCAAAGCGGAGCAGGTGTTGGCGCAATTGGAGGATAGCGTCGCTGCCGCCGCCGCGGAAATGGAAAGCGCACAGACTTTATGCCGGCAAGCGGAGGATGAAGCAAAACAGCTTGCCGAGCAGGCTATTGCTCTGCGCGCGCAAGAAAAAGAAATCGGCGCGGATGCCGATCGCAGATACCGGGAGGTCGAGCGAACCAAGAATGTTGAATTATCCTCCCTGGATAAAAAGCTAAAGCGCCTGAGCAGCGCTCAGGCAGACAGCGCAGCGGCTTTAGGGGCGGCGCGCAAAGAGCTGACGCTGGCCGGCGAAAATCAGGCGGCGACTGAACAACAGCTTCAGGCCTGCCGCGAGGAGGAGCAAGCTTTGGCCGAGCAGACCGAAGAGATTCTCATGCCGCTGACCAGAGCTTATAAGGAGGCCATAGATCAGGAGGAGGGGGATCTTCCCGGGCTGCAGCAGCGTTTGGCTGAAAGCGGACAGCAGCTTGAGGCGGCGCAGGCCGCTTTTGCGGCTGCGGAAAACGACTGGCACCGTCAAGCCGCCTTTCTGGACGAGCTGGACGGCAGAATAGACCAGTTGCACCAGGACTGCGCGGTAATTATCGCCGGCCTGGAGCAAGAGCAGGAAACAGGGCAAGCGGCGCTGGAGAAGAACTTGGCGGCTCTGCAGGAAAAGCTCGCAAAGCGCGAGGCAGACTTGGCCAAGGCCCGGGATTATGTGGCTCATGCCGCGGAAAATCGTCGCAACCTGGAGGAATATTATCAGGGCTTGCTAAATGATGAAAACGCGGAACGCCATGCGGCGGAAGAAGAGCTGACAAAGATTGAGGACAAGCTGCGCTGTCTTCGCGAAAAAGCGGGCGGCAAGGAGCAGAAATTCCACGCCACAGAGCAGACACTGCTCAATAGCAGCGCTTTATTGGCCGAGGCGGAAAAACGCGTCGAAGACGCGGGCGAGATTTTAGCTAAAACCGAGTCCGAATTAAATGCGGCGGAATTTACCCGCAAGACCCACTTTACACTTGCCGATCAGGCCTCGCAATCTTATCAGGCTGTGGATAAAGATACGGCGGCCATCCTGCGCAAGGCTTCCGAGGATCTGATGCTTGAGGCCCAAAACGCTGCCGGAGTGGCCAAGGATAAGCGTGCGGCCTATGAGGCGGCAGCCGCAAACCTGCGCTTGAGCGAACGTAATCTGGCCAGTATGCGTAAAGCGATCAAAGAAGCGCCATTGCTGAGCGAAAAAGATAAAGAAGCATGGAAAAGGGCTGTTCGGGCCTATGATAAATATGAGAAAGATTCGATACGGCTTATTGCCGACGTCGAAAATCGGCTGGCGGCTTTTCTTGATGAGCGGGCGGCCGGTAAGCAAGAGGCGGAAATCGCTCTGGCCCGCTGTATTCGAGACAGTGAAAGCGCTGACGCCAAAGCTGAAGCCAGTGCTTGCCGGGTGGAAGAAGTGGCAGCGGAGATTGCCCGCAGCCGGGAAGCAGCGGCAGCGGCTGAACAAAGTACGCAGGCAGATATCGCCACGGCCGAAGCCGCCGCCGCGGAGCAGATCGCCAAAGTGGAGCAGGAAAAAGAAGCGGCGGCCGGAGTGGCCGGGCAATTACAGCAAGACATGGAGCTGCGCGGACGGGAAAGGGATGCTGCTGCAGCACAATTCGCAGCCGCCGAGGCCGCATATAATGAGCGCAATCAGGCCTATGTCGAGGCTTGCGAGAAATTACGGCATCAATATGAAATGGAAAAACGCCAGGCCGAACGACCCTGGGCGCAGGCTAAAGACGCCTATACCAGGGCGGAAAAAGAATTGGTCAAGGCCGGCGCCAGACAAAGGGAGTCTGAGGCGGCTTTGGCGAAAGCGGAAAAAGAATATACGAGCAAGACAGAGGCTCTGGAAGCGCTGCGGCAAGCACGGGCCCAAATGGCTGAAACCAGAGACGCCCTGCTGCAGGGCATAGAAGAAGAAAGGCTGCGAGTATTGGGCTTTAAGACCATTGCCCGTATTGGCGCGGATGAGCATGCCGCGCAGGCCGCCGCTTTATGGGCTGAGCGCAAGGCAGACTTAAGCGCTTCGCGGAAAAGAATGGCCGCTTTGCAAGACATTCAACAGACACTGCAAAAGCATCTGGCAAAGATATGTGAGGATGGCGTAAAAAATATTGCCGGCGCCAGGGAGAACACTTTATTTTTGCAAAGCAGAGAGCTGCATTGATAAGAAAAAACTTGGAATATACTGATAGGGAAAAGGCGGATTAAAACATGGGAAGCTATCTGGATAATTTGGTCGCATTACTGGCAAAGGCCAGAGAGGAACTGCATATAGCGGATTTAACTGAGGCGGATTTACAGCGCATCCTCGACGAGTCACAGGAAAATGTGCAAAAAAGCGCCCAGAAGGTCGAGCAGGCAAAGCTGGCTGTCGAGAAAACAACGGAACAATTATCTTCCATCAAGGAAGCGAGAATAGCCAGCGAAGCTAAGGCCGCTACTGCCGCGTCCGAAGAAAACGACGCCCGATTAGTGGCGGATATGACGCAAAAAATGCTGGATGACGCCGCGATGGTACATAGCATCGCTAATAAGGAAACAGCGCGTACCCTGGAAAAGGTCGGCGTGGCTTTGCAGGAGACTATCCGCACCGCCACGGCCCATTATCAAAAAAAGACCAAGCAAAGGGAAGAAATCGATATTGCCACCGTGCGGCTTTTTGCCACTGAAAAGGCTGTCGATTATGCTGTGGCCAGAGCCAATACAACGGTAGAAAATCGCTTATGCGATAAACTGCTGGCGGAAAAGCTGGCTGAGGTCAAGACCGCAGAAATGGATGTGGTCGGCTGGATGAAGCTAATCGGCGAGGTGCAAAAGGAAAAAGAAGAGGCGCGTTTCGACAAAGTAATGGCGCAGCTTGGGGCCTCCCTCAAAGAAGCTGAGCAGCGGGCTGAGAATAGCCTGGTCGCTGAGGATGAGGAAAAGAAAGCCGCCGCTATCTATATTGTGGAGCAAAAATCGGCCGGCGAGACCGATATCGAAGCGCTGGAAGAAAAGAAACGGGAAAAGCTGCTGGAGAAACAAGCTAAGACCGAGGAGTTGCTTTTCGCCCAGGCCGACGCTAAAACCGCGCTGGAAGCGAGCAATATCGCGTCGACATCAGCCACTATGCTGGCCGCGGAAGCGGAAACAGCCATCAATGAGGGTAAGGCGGATCAGGAAGCGGCCTTAAAAAAGCTGGAGCAGCATCTCCAGTCGGTGCGCGATGATGTGAAGCAAAAAAAAGCGGAGCATCATCAGGCCAGCGAAGACTTTAGCAAAACCAAAGCGCATATCGCCGCCATCGGCGAATCGATCGAGAAATTTATGCAGCAGGCGGCGCAGGCGGAAGCAGAGGAGCAGGCAGCGCGGAAAGCGGCGGATACAGCGCGCAAGCTGGCCGATAATGCGGTCAAGGTACGTCTGTCCATCAGCTCTGAAAGCGCGGATTTGCTCATGCAGGCGCAGCAGGTCTTGGCGGAATCCGCGCGCAATGCCGAAGACACCGTGATCAAACAGCAGCAGTACCGGGCCGAAATCGAGCAGCAGCATCAACAGGCTTTAGCGGATCAGGCCCATAGCGAAACCGCGCTGCGTGAAGCGGAGCAAGCCTTGCTTGCGACGCAAGCCGGATGGGATCAAGAGGAAGAAAGGCTGATTCGGGAAATTGAGGCCGGAGAAAAATCCAAAGCGGCCTGGAGTCAGGCTTTTGATCAAAAAATCCAGGAATATGAAAATAAGCTCCGAGAAGCCGGCGATGCGGCGGAGCAGTTGCGCCTGGCCGCTGCCGAGGCGCAAAAAAAAGTAGCGCTGATCGAGCAGGAAATCGAAACCCTGGATACGGCTATTTATGCTTTTGAGCCGGCCAAGGAGGAATTGATTCGCAAAACCGATCGCTTATGCGAAGAATATCTGGCCGCCTCCCAGGAGCGCCTAAGCCAGATCTATGCCTTGCGGCAGACGGCGAATGAAGAGGCCGCACTTTACCGCCAGACCATAAGCGAAGCCACGGAGGCCATTGCTTCCATGGAAAATAAAGAAGCGGAGTTGCGCGCCAAGCTGGAGGTTTCCCGCGCGCATGTTGAGCGGATCATTGAGTCGGCTAAAGACCAGTTGATGGCGGCCGACGCTCAGGTGAACCTGCGCCGCGCCGAGGAAGAAGCGAGCAAAAAAGCCTTGGGTGAAGTAGCGGAGTACCTGGAATCGATCAATATCGAGATCCCGGCCATGGATACCGACACCCAGACTTTGCTTGAGACGGCAATACGCGAGGCTGCCCCCGCTGCTGATATGGCTGAGGCGGAGTTTGACGGCACGGCAATGGCGGGGCAAGAAATTGAGGCGGAGCAGCCCGACGCAGCAACAGCGGCGGAAATAGAAGACGGCGAGACCGCTACTGATATGGCGGCGGCAGAAACGGCCGCAGCAATTGAGCCACAAGCGGGACCAGAGCTGGAGGCGGAGCAGCCCGACGCGGCAACTGTGGCGGAAATAGCAGGCGGCAAGCCCGCTGCTGATATGGCGGCGGCAGAAACGGCCGCAGCAATTGAGCCACAAGCGGAACCAGAGCTGGAGCAGCCCGACGCAGCGGCTGCGGCGGAAATAGCAGGCGGAGAACCCGCGCCGGATATGGCGGCGGCTGACACGGCCGCAGCAATTGAGCCACAAGCGGAACAAGAGCCGGAGGCGGAGCAGCCCGACGCGGCGGCTGCGGTGGAAATAGCAGGCGGTGAACCCGCGCCGGATATGGCGGCGGCTGACACGGCCGCAGCAGCACAGGCCGGGGCGAAACAACCGGAGCATGATTTATATGAGGAAGCGGTGCAGGCGCAGCTGACGATTGAGCTGGAGGCGACGCGGCTGCTGGAAGAATTGGCCGCTTTATCGGAGGCGGACGGCGCAACGGAAAATAATAGTCCGACGGAAAATATGTTGTCGGAAACGCATGCTGAGCCCCAGGCTATTGACCATGACGGCTTGCAGAAGGCTGAGGCTGAGCGGCAATTGATTGCCGAGGAAGCAAAGGAGGCTAAGCCTGAGCGGCAATTGACGGCCGAGGACGTAGAGGAGGCGGAGATCATGGCCGGGCTTTCCGGGAGTATACCCCGTATCGATAAGGACGAGGCCGCAGAGTTCACGGCCTGGCTTAATCTGATCGACGGCGATATCATCAAAAAAATGATGCAAGATGAACAGCCCCCGCATAAAATGCCCGCTCCAGAGGTCAATCTCGATGATTGGATGGCTAATTTAGAAAAGACAATGAATGAGGAAGAAGCAATTGCCAAACAGATGATGGAGCAAAAAATGACGGAGGAGCGCAAACGGGCGGTAGCGGCCGGAGAAGGCGATTATCAATTACCGGAGGACGGGAATGGCGATACCAATCCGGCGCCGGCTAAAAAAGTAAAAAAAGGTTTTCGATTTTTTTAATACTTGACAGCATAAAAGGTTTTATGATAAGATTCATCTGTTGCCATACCGCACCGAACTGGTCTTAAGCGCGCAAGCCACCTTTGTCGGGCGAGTCTATATAGTAGGGGAGGTGCAACTTATGTTCGCAATAATCGAAACAGGCGGTAAACAGTACAAGGTATCCGAGGGCGATATGATCCGGGTAGAGCTGCTCACAGTTGAGGAAGGTTCTACGATCGAAATCGATAAGGTCCTCGCGGTATTCGACGGCAAGCAATTTAAAGCCGGCGCTCCTTATATCAAGGGCGCTAAAGTCGCCTGTAAGGTGCTCGAGCATGGCAAAGGCAAAAAGATAGTGGTTTTCCACTATAAGCCCAATAAAAATATCCGGACCAAAAATGGTCATCGGCAGCCTTATACCAAGCTCCAAGTAGAGACCATCACTAAATCGGCTCCCAGAGCGCCAAGAAAACCCAAAGAAGAAGCTCAGCTAGAAACTGTAGAAGCATAAGGTACAGGATGCAGTCCTGTTGTCTGATAATGAAGGAGGCGAGATAAATGGCTCATAAGAAAGCAGGCGGTAGCTCCCGCAATGGTCGTGACTCCGCGGCGCAACGCTTGGGCCTCAAATGCGGTGATGGTCAGACCGTAAGCGCGGGCAGCATTCTCATCCGTCAGCGCGGCACGAAATTCCATCCCGGAAATAATGTCGGCATCGGCAGGGATGACACGCTTTTTGCCAAGATTACCGGTAAGGTCAAATTCGAGAGAAAAGACCGCACCCGCAAACAGGTCAGCGTTTATTAAAGGCTTAAAAATCCATTCATTTATTGAATGGATTTTTTTTGCCCTTCTTCTAATAAAAATACCGCCCTCTTTTAGGGCGGTATTTTGCGCCTGAATATGTCATGCCATGTGCGGGGTTATTACTTATTTTTCTTAAAATCTAAGAGTATAAGCCGGCGTAATTCTATTTCAAGATCACTGTCATCGTCGTCGGAGGACGGCGGTGGCGAAGGTGGGGACGCCGCGCCGCGGCGGGCGCTTTTTCCCTCATCTTGGTCCGCAGCGTCTTTTGCCATGGCTGCAGGCTTTTGCCGTGCCGGTGGATCATTATCTTCCTCTATCCATGCGGCAGCGGCCGCCAAGTTTTCCGCTAGTTTCTCCATTTCCAGAGCCGCTTGACGCTGCTCCTCCAGCTTTTGAGTCTCTATTTCCTCCGCTTCCTTTTGCGCCCTTTCTTCCTCGGCGCGGATGCGGGCCGATTCTTCTTCCGCCAAGCGGCGTTTTTCATCCAGCTCCCGATGTTGCTTGTTTTCCTCGATCTCCTGTTCCTTGCGCTTACTAAATGTGACCGCCGCTAATCTTTGCCGCATCTCCTCGATTTCAGCGCTGACGCGGGCAGCCTCCTGTTCAGAATTCTCGTCCGCGTCGGCTAGGGGCGGCGTTTCTACGGTGCTTTTTTTGCGGGCGCGTAACCAGCGGCTAAATTTGGATTTTTTTTCTAACAATTGCTCCTTAGGCTCGTCGCTGTCGCCGGGCTCGTCGCTATCGCTTGGCTCGTCGATGATGCCAGGCTCGTCGATGACGCCAGGCTCGTTGCTATCGCCAGGCTCGTCGCTATCGCTTGGCTCGTCGCTGTCGCTAGGCACGACGCTGTCGCTTGGCTCGTCGCTATCGCTTGGCTCGCCGCTGTCGCCGGGCTCGTCGCTATCGCTTGGCTCGTCGATGATGCCAGGCTCGCCGCTGTCGCTTGGCTCGCCGCTATCGCCGGGCTTGCCGCTGTCACTTGGCTCGTCGCTGTCGCCAGGCTCTTCGCTGTCGCTTGGCTCGCCGCTAATGCCGGGCTCGTTGCTATCGCCAGGCTCTTCGCTGTCGCTTGGCTCACCGCTGTCGCTTGGCTCGTCGTTGACGCCAGGCTCGTTGCTGTCGCCGGGCTGGCCGCTGACGCCAGGCTCGTCGCTGTCGCTAGGCTCGTCGCTGTCGCCAGGCTCTTCGCTGTCGCCAGGCTCGTCGCTGTCGCCGGGCTCGCCGCTATCGCCAGGCTCGTCGATGATGCCGGGCTCGTTGTTGTCGCCGGGCTCGCCGCTGACGCTAGGCTCGTCGCTGTCGCCAGGCTCTTCGCTGTCGCCAGGCTCGTCGCTGCCGCTTGGCTCGCCGCTGACGCTTGGCTCGTTGCTATCGCTTGGCTCGCCGCTGTCGCTTGGCTTGTTGCTATCTCCGGGCTCGCTGCTGTCGCTTGGCTCGCCGCTATCGCTAGGCCTGCCGCTGTCGCCAGGCTCTTCGCTGTCGCTTGGCTCGTCGCTGTCGCCAGGCTCTTCGCTGTCGCTGGGCTCGTCGCTGTCGCCAGGCTCTTCGCTGTCGCTTGGCTCGCCGCTAATGCCGGGCCCGTTGCTATCGCCAGGCTCTTCGCTGTCGCTTGGCTTGTCGTTGATGCCGGGCTCGCCGCTGCCGCTAGGCTCGTCGCTGTCGCCAGGTAGGGCCTCCTCTGGCGGCAGGCTTTCAGTTTGGTAGTCAAGCTCGGCCTCCACAGCCTCCGCCCGGGCAATGCCTTTAAGAAAGGCCAGGCGCACAGCAGTCGGGACAGCCGACGAGGCCTTATTCATCTTGTTAGCTTCGCCGTCGGCGCGCAGTAAGCGCTCCGTCTCCCGCTCGCTTACCTCAGCGTCCGTAATCGGTTGCAACGCCTTGGTGGCCGCATGCAGGGCATTTTCTTCCGCCAGCTCCCCGATCAGTTCTTTGAGCGCCGTACTTAGGTTATCAGGATCGAATTGCGGGCAGGCGATGATTAGGGGTTCTCGGGGCGGCATCTGCGAAAAAACAGGAACAGGCAGCGGCCGGACGCCGGTTTGATAAGCGGTTTCATAGCGTGTTTGCGCAGCCTGTCCGGCAAGCTCGCCCGAAGCCGATATTAACAGATAGGCATCATGGATTAAATCGCCATTATCACCGCTTAATAGGTCTTTGCGGCCTTTTATATGCTTGATTGCCAGGCCTATTTCCGCCAGCGCCGGTTGTAAGCGCTCTACCAATGTCAGGGTTGCGCGATGAATTTCCCGGATACGGGCCTTGGCTTGGCTGATAATACGCTCCAGCTCGCGGTTGGCGGGACTTCCCTTGGCGACATATTGCTCGGCATGAATTAAGGCGTTGCTATACAGGCTTTGCTGCTCCGCGATCACCTGAACGAGCTTGTCGCTTTGCTGCCAAATGGCAAGGGTTTCCTGCTGATATTTTTGGATATAAGTATCGCTTTCTTGCTCAAGCTGGCTGATATATTGCCGAAAAATGGCTTTGGCCGCGTCCCGTTCTTCCTCGGCTTTGATACGGGCCTGCTTCAATGTTGACAGCCTTAGCTCCAAAGCGGCGGCTTGTTCGGCTTCAGGGCCGACCGCCGCCAGCTCAGCCTTATAGCCATGAGCCGCCTCAGCCTCCCGTGCGCTGGCGTCGGCGACTGCTTTTTCATAGGGACGCAGATCGCGGCTAAGGTCGGCGATCTTCCCCTTGAAGTCCTTGCGGGCCGTGGCGAGAAAATGCTCCTCGCTACTGAGATCGCCGGCTCGTTTGGCCATTTTATGCTGCTTGGCGATTAATTCGCCCAGCTTTTTTTCGCTGCCCCAAACCGGCTCGTATTTGCGCAGAATATCGAGTTGGCTGAAAATAACCTTGCTTTCGGCGTCCGCGATCAGCAGCCTGTTTGCCGCATCGATGCGAGACTCCTGCGCCAGGGATTGGCTGATCGCGGCCAGTTCGGCCTTGAGTTTGGCCATGGCGGCAGAGAGTAGGAGCTGCAGTTGTCCCTTTTCCGCATTAATCCGCGCTTCCCGCGCTAAAACCAATTCCTCACTGGCTGCGTCGGCGCCGCTTAAGGGCGTCAATAATTGGCTGGCCACGCCGGGCAGCTCGCCCTCCGGCGTAGGGGGGAGGCCGGCGGCGATCCGGGCCGCTTCTTCTTTCAGCCGTAAAGCCTCGGAGATTTCAGCGACCATGGTGCATACCGAGGCGGCCTCATCGGCGGCCAGCGCCGCCTCTTTTGCGCTTTGCTCGGCGGCGGTGCAGGCAGCTTCCTTGTCGTCCATGGAGGCTTTGATCAGTTCTACTTGGCGCAGTTGCTCGATGAAATCCGCGGTATATTGATTTAATATTTCAGTTGGGGTATTTTCCGGCGTTGGTTCCCATTGTGGCTGATCGCTCATGGCTAAACCCCTTTCTGCTATCGCTTGATACAGTTTTGGCTATGATTTGCCTAAGCCGCAAATGAACCAAACCGGCGTAGCCCGCAATCAAGTAAAATTCGCGCAGGCTGTGATGCCGGTTTTAAGTCATGACCTATTAGCCGGGGGGAAATATTTCGCTGAAATTTGCGCGCTTATTTACCCTGCGGTTTTGGCCAAAACATTGATGACGAATTTAGTTGGTTATTTGCTGTATTTATCAAATAATAGCAGATTTTCTCCATGATGTCATCCTTTTTACCGCCTTTTTTTCATAAGATTCACAAATGCTTTAGGGCTGAGTATTGATTTGACTTGAATGAGCAATAGTGTTTATAATAAATACTCAGCAGTAGCAAAAATATTAATTGGGGCGACACTATGCTTTGTGATTATGTGAAAATATTTATCAAGGCGGGAAACGGCGGCGATGGCGGCGTGGCTTTCCGCAGGGAAAAGTTTGTGCCTTTGGGCGGGCCATCCGGGGGCGACGGCGGTCGCGGCGCCTCGGTGATCCTGGTCGGTGATCCCTCCTTGGCAACGCTCAACGATTTTAAGTACCGCCGCCACTATAAAGCGGAGCGCGGCGGCAATGGCCTGGCCAAAAATATGAGCGGCGCCTGGGGCGAGGATTTACGTTTGCGGGTGCCGCTCGGTACGGTGGTCAAGGACGGGGCCGGCAATTTCCTCGCCGATATCTATGAGGAGGGCCGGGAATATCTCGCCGCCCGCGGCGGGCGTGGCGGGCGGGGCAATGTCCGCTTTGCCAGCGGCAAGGAGAAAGCCCCCGCCTATGCGGAAAAAGGCGAGCCGGGGCAGGAGGTTACCCTGATTCTGGAGCTAAAGCTCATCGCCGACGTGGGCTTGATCGGCCTGCCCAATGCCGGAAAATCGACGCTGCTCTCGCGCATCAGCGCCGCTCAGCCAAAAATCGCTGATTATCCGTTCACCACGCTGGAGCCGAATTTGGGCGTGGTGCGGCTGCCGGATGAATCCGGCTTTGTCGTGGCGGATCTGCCGGGGTTGATCGAGGGCGCGGCCTCCGGCGTCGGTCTGGGTCATCGTTTCCTGCGTCATGCGGAACGCAATAGATTGCTTGTGCATGTGCTGGATTTGAGCGAATTCGCCGGCCGGTCGCCTTATGACAGCTTGACCATGATTAACGAGGAATTAAGCCTTTATAATCAGGATTTTCTCGAGCGGCCGATGTTGATCGCCGCCAATAAAGCGGATATGCCCGGCTTTGAGGAGAATCTTGCGGAACTGCGGCAAAAGCTGGGCGGGCGCTATGAAATCTTCCCCATTTCCGCGCTGACCGGCCAGGGCCTGCAGCCGCTGTTGTGGCGCATCAAGGAAATACTTGACAGCACGCCGCTTAAACCGTATTTGCCGCCCGTGGAATCGGTGAAGCATACTGTGGTGCGGGCTGAGGAGCCTTTTCATATTGAAAAAGACAATGTCGGCGTCTGGCAGGTGAGCGGCATCCGGGTGGAAAAACTGGTGGCCATGACCGATTAGGAAAACGAGGACGCCGTACTGCGCATGCAGCGTATCTTTGTTCAAATGGGTCTGGAGGACGCTTTGCGCGATGCGGGGGTCGAGGCCGGCGATACTGTCGCTATTGCCGGGCGCGAATTTATCTATGAAGAGTGAGAAAAGTATGAAGAAAAAGAAAATCGGCATCATGGGCGGTACTTTTGACCCGGTGCATTATGGGCATTTATTGGCGGCGGAGGAAGCGTATAGCCATTTTGGCCTGGATCAGGTCTTATTTATTCCCAGCGGCCAACCGCCGCATAAAAGGCGGCCGGGCGGAGCAAGCTGCGGGCAGCGGCTGGCCATGACGGCTTTGGCTGTCGCCACCAATGCTAATTTCGCCGTTTCCTCAACTGAGGTCAGGCGCGCGGGTTATTCTTATTCCGTGGATACGGTAAGCGCCCTGCTTGCAGAATACGGGACTGATACGGATTTCACTTTTATCGTCGGCACCGACGCCGCCTTAGAGCTGCCGACTTGGCATGAAGCCGAGCGGCTGCTGGCATTGGTGGATTTTGTGGTGGCGGCGCGGCCCGGTTTTGCCGAATCAGCGCTGCAACAGTTGCCCTCGCCCTGGCAGCGAAAAATGACGCTGTTGCGCATGCCGCTTTTAGAGATCAGCTCCACCGATATCCGCAACCGGGTGCGGGAGGGCAGGCCGATCAAGTACCTGTTGCCGGAGGCGGTGGAAAACTATATTTATGCGGAAGGACTGTATCGCGATGAGTCAGGCGCCGCGCCCGGCGGGCGGTAGATGAGCGTGGAGAAAAAAAAACCGGTTTGTGAAAGCGAGATCGAAAAGATCAGGCAAAGATTGCGGCAGCAGCTCCAGCCCCATCGTTACTTGCATTCCCTGGGTACGGCCGGCGAGGCCGAGGCTTTAGCGCGGCATTGGCGGCTGGATGAAAACAGAGCGTATTTAGCCGGTCTGTTGCATGATTTCACCAAAAACTATAGCGGCGAGGAATTATTGCGGCTGGCGCGCGCGCAAGGGCTGGCAATAGATGACTGGACAGCGGCGCATCCCGGCATCCTTCACGGCCCGGTGGCGGCGTTGCTGCTGTCGGACGAGTGGGGCATAGAGGATAAGGAGGTCGCGGAGGCGATACGCTGGCATACCGTGCCGCAACCAGATATGTGCGAGCTGGCCAAAGTAGTCTATCTCGCGGACAAGATCGAGCCGAGCCGCAAAACATGGCCGGGGCTGGAGCGGCTGCGGCGCCTGGCTTATAGTGATCTGGACGCCGCAATCGCCGCCGCTTTGGCGGAGATAGCGGATTATGTGACTGCCAAAGGACAAGAGATCTGCCCATGGACAGAGGAAATAGGCCGCGCGTACCGAAATAAAGTACAAAAGCAGGACGAACCCGCCCCGGCAGGCGGCAGCAGTCATTATGGAGGTTTGCCGATGAAAGAAATTACTGCGGAGGCATTGCTGAATCAATGCGTAGAATTGGCCACGGCCAAGAAAGCGCATGATGTCGTCAGTCTGAAACTGGCAGGGCTGACCCTGATATGCGACTATTTTCTCTTGGCTTCGGCAAGCAATACCAGGCAGACGCAATCGATTTGCGACCATATCGGGATCGAGATGAAAAAAGCTGGTTATCCGCCATTGCATATCGAAGGCTATCGGGAGGGGCGCTGGATCCTTATGGACTTTGGTATGGTCGTAGTGCATATTTTTTTGGATGATGAGCGTGAGTATTATAATTTGGAGCGTCTTTGGGGCGATGCTGAGCGCAACAATTACTGACAAATATTACCAAATTACGAGCTATCGCAGGCATTATACAGGAGATTAAAAATCTCCTGTATTTTTATGCCATAGAATGAATAATAATTGTGGATAAACTGGGGATATAAAAGCATATGGGATAAGGATAAAAATATTACGCCAGCTAGAGGACTAATTGATTGGTTGCGGTCATTTGTGGACAAAAACAGTATAATATTTTCCCATTTCGCTTAATTTTACTCGAAAATCATTTAATTTACTGCTTAAAGACGCGCCATGTCAGTTATTCGTTTTTGTCATTATTTGGCTTATTAAGGGGATAGACCAGTTTGAGAGGTTATGGCTTATAATCGACACATTTCGCTAATAATTATTTATCGAATGTAAGAGAATGTAATCAAGAACAAATTTTCGTTCTGCGCCGATAATGAGGCGGCGGTAAATAAATCGTCAATTTATTGTAGGAGGAGTATGGAATGTGGTACAATAAGCTGTGGGGCTGAGCTTGGCTTGCCAGGCATTTGTGTTTTGCCCTGTCGGTCGCAAGAGGGAGGATTTATATGCAACAATACGATATTATTATTGTCGGGGCGGGGGCTGCCGGCGTATTCGCTTCATATGAGTTGACTAAACAATCTAACACCGCCAGCGTGCTGATGCTAGAGAAGGGTTTGCCCTTGGAAAAGCGGATTTGCCCGATCAAAAGCCGCATTTCCGGTAGTTGCGTCAAATGCGAACCCTGCAATATTATGAATGGTTATGGCGGCGCGGGAGCGCTTTCTGATGGCAAATACAATATCACGACCAAGTTCGGCGGCGATTTGCATACTTATATCGGCGTTAATCGGGCGATGTCGCTGATGGAATATGTGGACAGCGTGCTTTGCTCGCTCGGGGGGGCCGCCGCTAAGCTTTATTCCACCTCCACCGGTAATCTCAAAACAAAGGCGCTTTGCCATAATCTGCATTTAATGGACGCAAAAGTGCGGCATTTGGGAACCGACCGCAATGTGGAGATCCTGCGCCAGATTTATGATTTCACCAAAGACCGCGTGCCGACGCGCTTTGGCGTCAGCGTTATGGATGTAAAACGGCTGGAGAATGGCGATTTTCATATCATTACTGATAATGGCGAAGATTATCAATGCCATGACCTGATTTTGACCGGCGGCCGCAGCGGCTCCCGCTGGATTTCTGAGATTTGCGATAATTTTGGCATCGAGACCCAAAGCAACCGGGTCGATATCGGCGTGCGCGTAGAGCTGCCGGCCGAGGTGTTCAAGGAGATCACAGACGAGGTTTATGAAAGCAAAATTGTCTATAAGACCGACAAATACAATGATATGGTGCGCACTTTTTGTATGAATCCCTATGGCGAGGTGGTGGCGGA
>JAAYYR010000176.1 GCA_012515255.1 Clostridia bacterium
AGAACTGGGTCTTACCGATATCCAGGTGATGTACCATTACACTGGCGATTTAAAGGCGACTCCGGAAGCCCAAACCCTGGCCGGCTCCTGGTATAATGCCGGCACCGAGGTAATCTTTGCTTGTGGCGGCCCGGTGGGCAATAGCGTGATGGCAGCCGCCGAACCGGTGGGCGCTTATGTCATCGGCGCGGAATTAGATCAAAGCGAGCAATCGACTACCGTTATTACTTCGGCAATGAAGAACCTCCCCGCTGCGGTTTATATGGCTGTCAAGGCCTTCTATGACGGCGAATTTCATGGCGGCGTCATAGACCGTCTTAATGCGGCGAATGATGGCATCTGCCTGCCGATGGACACCAGCAAATTCACTACCTTCACTCAAGGCAATTATGACGCCATCTACTCCAAACTGGTTGCGGGTGAGATTGCCATCCCTGTTGATACGGATCATGCTTCCGCGACGGAGCTGGCAAACGATGCCGTTACCGTGATCATGGTCGAATAATATATTTAGGCAGCGCTAAGGGGGCTGTTCAAACAGCCCCCTTTTACATATTAAATATATCACTCGCGAATATTGGCGCTTTGGCCATTCCCTTTTCGCCATTTCAGGCGATCATGGCCGGCGTCTGCGGTGAAACCCGGCCGCATTGGCTGGCGGTTCTGCCGTCCGTAATGCTATTTGGCCCCCGGGCTTTGATGCCCTGCCGCTCAAAGCCCCAATTCGGCGCTTTTTGTGACTTTCATCAATCTTCTTAGTATATGCCCTGCCAATTATTGCTGCTGACCGCCATTATACGGGGCCAGCGATGCCGTCAAGGAGTATTACTTGACAACAAAAAGGCCCGGGCTTGCCCCGGGTCTTTGCAGTTGATTCTTTGAGCGGGCTATTAGTCCGGGAAGGAAAACGGTACGCCCAAAAATTGCGTTACAGACAAGGAGAGGTTTTGGGCGATGCGTTCGATATTTTCCGTGATCCAGGCCGCGTCCTCCGGGTTATCATGATAGGCCAGTTCCACCAGCACAGCCGGAGCACGGGTGTTGTTTAGCTCATAGAGCTGGGTAGTGGGTACAGCGCTTACCAGTTCGGGATAGGGATAAATTATGGCCAGATTATCGGCAAAAATTTGCGCCGCCCGCTGACCTTGATTGCTGTTGGCGTAATAATAGACGTCGCTGCCCTGCAATTGTCCGGCCAGATTTTCCGGCGCGGCATTACTGTGTATCGCCAGGTGCAGATCATAATTGCCCATATTGGAAAGGCGCACCGAATCCTGGACGAGCAAAGCCGGATTATTCCGGCCAAAATTAATGCCCGCGGCCCGCAGATACGGTTCCATAGCGTCGGCGATGAGGTTTGCATAATACTCCTCGGTCCCCCCGGTGATAAAGGGATTATATTCCTGCGTCGAAGGGCTTAAAAAAACGCTGGGCATAGTCTGCATACATAGACCTCATTTCACTTTTTGTCAATCATATGTGGACACAGCCTGAAGTATGCCGCGGCACAGAGGGAAAATACTAAAAATCGCGAATTTATATCTGGTTAGGCATCGATAAATAAGTGAGGCTACATGGATATACTACGGGGCTTGAATCAAGAGCAAAAAGCAGCGGTCAGCGCCGAGGCGCCGCATATTTTGGTTGTAGCGGGCGCGGGCAGCGGCAAAACAGGTGTGCTGGTGCGCCGCCTGGCCTGGCTGATCGAGCAGCAAGGGGTCAGCCCCTATCAGATTATGGCGGTCACCTTCACCAATAAGGCTGCGCGCGAGATGCGGGAGCGGGTCGAGGATTTGACCGGCATAGATACCCGCCGCATGTGGATCGGTACTTTCCATGCTTTATGCAGCCGCTTGCTGCGCATCGAGGCGGAGAGCTTCGGTATTCCCCGCGATTTTGTTATTTATGACGAAGCCGACAGCCGCGCCCTGATCAAGCAATGTCTGGCTGAGCTTGGCCTGCAAAGCAAGGAGAGCGAGTATCACCCGGCAGCGGTGAAGGCGGAGATCAGTACGGCGAAAAATAAGCTGATGAGTGCGGCTGACTATGCGTCTGCCGCGGCGGACGATTGGTCGCAGGATGTGGGGCGCATTTACAGCCGCTATCAGCAATTGCTCAGGGAAGCGCGGGCCTTTGATTTTGACGATTTGCTTACTAGGAGCGTGCGCCTGCTTACGCTGCATCCGGAGGTGCTTGCACGCTATCGCGAGCGCTTCGCCCATATCCTGGTAGACGAATACCAGGACACCAACCACTGCCAATACCGGCTGATCCGGCTGCTGGCCGGCAGCGCAGGCCATATTTTCGCTGTGGGCGACCCGGATCAGTCTATCTATAAATGGCGCGGCGCGGATATCGGTAATATTTTGGATTTCCCCCGCGATTATCCGGATTGCCAGGAATTACAGCTGCGGCAGAATTACCGCTCGACGCAAAATATTCTTGACGCGGCCAATGCCGTAATCGCCCATAATAGCGCCCGCCGCCCCAAAGATCTTTTCACTGAGTCAGGTAGCGGAGAAAAGCTGATTTATCACCGGGCTAATGATGATCGGGAGGAAGCCTATTTTGTTATTAGCAGCATCTCCGGGTTGCTGCGTGACGGCTATCGCTTGAGCGACTGCGCGGTTCTTTATCGCACTCATGGACAAAGCCGTCTTTTTGAGGATGAGTGCATCCGTTTTGGCATAAACTACCGGGTGTACGGCGGCCTGAAATTTTACGAGCGCAAAGAGGTCAAGGACTCGCTTGCCTATCTAAGGCTGATATTTAATCCCTTTGACAGCGAGGCCTTGCGCCGTATCTATAATGAGCCGCGCCGCGGTATCGGCAAGGCCACTTGGGAGAAGCTGCTGAATCTGGCTGCGCAACAGGGCAAGGCGCCGGCGGAACTGCTGGAGCGGATCGCATCGCAAGAAGAATTCAGCGCAGCGGTACGTGGCAAGCTGCGGCAATTCCAGGATTTGCTGATGGGATTACGGCAATTCGCGGCGGCCAATGACTCGGCGGCGCAAATCCTCAATGAGGTGTGGCGCCGCAGCGGTTACGCGGAGATGATCGCTGCCGACCCGCAAGCGGCGGAGCGGGGCGAGATCCTGGAGCAATTCTACGATACCGCCGCCGACTTTGACCGCTATTATGAGCAAAATGAGGAGCAGCTGCCGGAAGATGAGCGCGAAAGCCGTCTCGGCGCCTTCCTCAACCGCACGGCGCTTGCCACCGATATGGACGAGGCTGCGGAAGACAGCGAATACCTGACCCTGATGACGCTGCATGCGGCCAAAGGCCTGGAATTCCCGGTGATTTTTCTCGTCGGCATGGAAGAAGGGCTGTTTCCCCATAAAAGGGTTATTTTCAGCACCGACGCCGCCGAGATGGAGGAGGAGCGGCGGCTCTGCTATGTGGGCATGACCCGCGCCAAGTCGCGGCTTTATCTTACCGCCGCCTCCCGCCGCCAGCTTTGGGGCAGATATGAGGCGGGCAGCGCTTCCCGCTTTATCGGCGAGATACCGGATGAGCTGCTGATCAAAAGCGGCGCTGCAGAGCAAAAGACCGCGAGCCGCGGCAGAGCCGCCGCTGCGCAGATGGGGCCGCGCACCAGCATTTTCGTTGCACCCAAGGCCGCCGCGCCGCCGCGCAAGCGGATTGAGTTGATCCAGGTCGGCGATAAGCTGCGCCATGCTAAATTCGGCGACGGCGTGGTGATGTCGGTTACGGGGAGCGGCGAGGAGATGATTTTGGAAGCTGCCTTCCCCCAGGCCGGTTTAAAAAAGCTAAGCTGGAAATACGCTCCGGTCAAGAAAATTCAGTAGGCCGGCGCGTACCCGGGCAGAGATCACGGGAGGCTTTAGCTAAAGCAAACACAGTATGCCAATTGGCGCGCAGGCTTGGCGGCGTTTGTTTTGGCCCTGATAAGCAAAACGGTGACTGATATGGACGATAAAGAAGCAAAGGCAAGAATCGAACATTTGCGGCGGGAAATAGAGCGGCATAACGCGGCCTATTATCTGCATGACGCGCCTTTGATCAGCGATTATGATTTCGACCGGCTGATGCTGGAATTGCGCGATCTGGAAACGCAATACCAGCAGTTTGCCGACTTGGATTCGCCAACGCAAAAAATAGGCGGCGCGGCGCTGCCCGCTTTCGCCCCGGTGCGCCATGCCAGACAGCTGCTTTCGCTGGAAAACGCCTCCAGCGAGGCGGATCTAGCGGCATTTCTGAGCCGTCTGACAAAGGCCGGCCTTGCGGAGCCGCTATTTATGGTAGAACCGAAAATGGACGGTTTGACCCTGAGCGTTAGCTTTGAGCGGGGCCGGTTCAGCTTGGCCGCCACGCGCGGCGACGGGGTGACAGGCGAGAATGTTACCGCCAATGCCAGGGTGATCAAAGCCATACCGGCGCGCTTAAGCGAGGCTGTGCCGCGCCTTGCGGTACGCGGCGAGGCTTATATGGATAAGCAGGCCTTTGTTCGGCTGAACGAGCGGCGCGAGGAAGCGGGCCAGCCGCTGTTTGCCAATCCGCGCAATGCGGCGGCGGGCAGCCTGCGCCAGCTTGACCCCAGTGTAACCGCAGGACGTAAGCTGGCGATTTTCTTTTATGATATTATCGATATCGAGGGCGAAGCGCCGTCTAGCCAAAGCGGGCTGTTAGAGCGGTTAGCGGCCTGGGGTCTGCCGGTTAACCCGGAGCGACGGTTATGCCGCGGCGTCAAGCAGATCATGGATTATATCGCTGAGATGGAACAAAAACGGCATGATTTGCCATACGAGATCGACGGCATGGTAATCAAGCTGGACGATATTGCCGCGCGGAATATGCTTGGCGCCACCGGCAAATTTCCCCGCTGGGCTGTGGCTTATAAATTTCCGCCGGAGCAGCGGGAGACCATTGTCCAGAATATTATCATCGGCGTAGGACGCACCGGCGCCATGACCCCGGCGGCAGTCTTGAAGCCGGTGTTTTTGGCCGGCAGCACTATCAGCCATGCTACGCTGCATAACGAGGACAATGTGCGCGATAAGGATATTCGCATCGGCGATACGGTGCTGATCCAAAAGGCGGGCGATGTCATTCCGGAAGTGGTGCGGGTCTTGCGGGAAAAACGTACCGGCGCGGAAAAAGAATTTGTCATGCCGCTTCATTGCCCGGAATGCGGCAGCCCTGGCGTTCGCCTGCCGGGCGAAGCTGTGCGCCGCTGCCTTAATATCGACTGCCCGGCGCGCATTTATGAATCGATCATTCATTTTGCATCAAAGCATGGTATGAATATTGACGGCCTGGGTCCGGGTTTGGTGCGGCGGCTGCTGGACGAAGGCCTGATCGATGATATCACAGATCTTTATCATCTTGAAGCCGCCAAAATCACGGCGCTTCCCGGCTTTGGCGAAATATCCACCGCGAATTTATTGCGCGCTGTGGAGCAAAGCAAAGGCCGGCCGCTGCATAATCTGTTGTTTGCCTTGGGCATCCGCCATGTGGGCGAGCAGGCGGCAAAAATCCTTGCCGCCAGCTTTGCCGATATCGATCAGTTGATGGCGGCGGACGCCCAAACTTTGACTACTATCCCGGATATCGGCGGGGTGATTGCCCAAAGCATTGTTAATTTTTTCGCCGAGCAGCATAATGTGCGGCTGATCGAGCGCTTACGCGAAGCAGGCGTTAATCTGAGGGAAGAGCAAAAGACGTTAGGAGAGCAGCCCCTTGCGGGGCTAAACTTTGTGATCAGCGGCGCTTTAGCCAATTTGAGCCGCGACGAGGCCAAAGCGCTGATCGAAGAAAATGGCGGCAAAGTCAGTTCTTCAGTCAGCCGCAATACTTCGTATTTACTGCTTGGCGAAAATCCCGGTAGCAAGCTAGACAAAGCCAATGCGCTGCAAGTACCGGTAATCGAACTGGCGCAGCTTCTGGCTATGCTGAAGGAGGAAGCCGGCTATGCATGAGCTATCGCTGATGGACGGCATTTTCAGCCGGGCAGAGGCGGCCCTCAAGCCTTATGGCTCCGTCAAGGTCAATAGCTTGACAGTGCGAATCGGCCCCCTGGCTAATATTATGCCGGCGGCTTTTGATTTTGCTTTTGAGGCCCTGAGCGCGGGAGGTATCTTTGAAGGCGCACAGCTGATTACGGAGCCATTGCCGATAACAGCCCGCTGCCAGGCCTGTGATAGGGAGTTCGCTAGCCGGGCGCTGCCGCTTATTTGTCCCGACTGCGCCGCCCGCGAGGTTATGGTGACAGGCGGCGACGAGGTTTATCTTGCGAGTATTGATTTTAACGAGGAAGGTGAAGCGATTGCAGATTGATATTAACGCCAATATCATGGAAACGAATAATGCCTATGCTAAAAAAAATCGCCGGCTTTTACGGCAAGCAGACGTCTTGGCCATCAATATCATGGGCTCGCCGGGCTCCGGCAAAACTACGCTGCTGGAGCAATTACTCGCTTTATGGCAAAACAAGCTGCGCGTCGCCGTGATCGAAGGCGATCTGGCTACTGCCAAAGACGCGGAGAGGGTGGCCGCTTTGGGAGCCGCTGTGGTGCAGATCAATACCGGCGGCGGCTGCCATCTCGACGCCAAGATGATCTATCAGGTCATGCCGGGCTTCGACTTGGAGCAAACCGATCTGCTGATCATCGAGAATGTCGGCAATCTGGTC
>JAAYYR010000177.1 GCA_012515255.1 Clostridia bacterium
CGCCCGGCTTCATCACAACGGATATGACGGATCGTCTGCCGCAAGCAATGCTGGAGCAAGCCGCGGCGGCGATACCACTGCGGCGCTTGGGCCAAGCGGAAGATGTAGCTGCGCTGACGCTATTTTTAGCGTCCGAGCAGGCTGCTTATATCACCGGCGAGGTAATTCGGGTCGACGGCGGGCTATATATATAGCCGCGCCTAGCCATGTGCCAGGAGGAAATCATGAACAAAGTAGTCGTAACAGGACTGGGCTGCATCACTCCCGTAGGCAATGATGTGCGCAGTTTTTGGCAAAGCCTGATTGAGGGCCGGCATGGTTTCGGCCCAATCACGAAATTTGATGCAAGCGGGCTTAAGGTACAAGTAGCGGCCGAGGTCAAAAACTTTGATCCGGCAGACTATATCGAAAAAAGTGAAATCAAAAAAACCGACCTGTACGCGCAATATGCTATCGCTGCCGCCAGCCAGGCGGTAGAGGAGAGCGCGATTTGCGGCCATATCGCCCCGGAGCGGCTCGGGGTTTATATTGGCTCAGGCATCGGCGGTATGAATACCTTTGTCAGCGAAACTGAAAAAATGCTTACCAAGGGTCCCGGCCGCATCTCACCCTTTTTCATCCCCATGATGATCGCCAATATGGCGAGCGCACTGGTTGCGATCAAATACCAGGCACAAGGGCCAAGCCTGCCGATAGTCACTGCCTGCGCCACATCCAGCCATGCCATTGGCGAGGCTTTCCGCGCAATTAAACACGGCTATGCCGACGCCGTGATCTGCGGTGGAGCAGAGGCGACCATCAACCCCTTGGCAATCGGCGGCTTTACCAACAGCATGGCGCTGTCGCATAGTAATGAGCCGGATATCTGCTCTCTGCCCTTTGACCGCCGTCGCAGCGGCTTTGTCATGGGGGAGGGGGCCGGAGTGATTGTGCTTGAAGAATATCAGCATGCTTTTGACCGCGGCGCGCCCATATATTGCGAAATCAGCGGCTACGGCAATACCTGCGACGCCTATCATATCACAGCGCCGCACCCAGAGGCTTTGGGATGCAAACGCATGATCGAGTTGGCGCTGACCGAGGCGGGAGTCAAGGCGGACGCAGGGCTGTATATCAATACTCATGGCACGGCGACGCCGCTTAATGATAAAATCGAAACCCTAGCGATCAAGCTTGCTCTGGGCGATATGGCCTACAAATTGCCCATCAGTTCCACAAAATCGATGACAGGACATATGCTGGGCGCTGCCGGCGGGGTGGAGGCCATTGCCGCTATCAAAGCCCTGCAGAGCGGAATCATCCCGCCAACCGCCGGTTATCTTGAGGCTGATCCGGATTGCGATCTTGATTATGTTCCTAATATTGCCCGCCGTGAGGCTATCACGAAAGCATTATCGCTTTCCCTCGGCTTCGGCGGTCAAAACGCCGGCATTCTCTTTAATGCAATTGCGAGGTGAAATATGGATATCGATAAAATCAAAGCCCTAGCCGAGATACTAGCCGCGCAAAATCTCAGCCTTATTGAGGTATGTGAGGGCGATCATAAAATCCGCCTGGAAAAGGATTGCGGCTGCCTGTCTCCCGCCCCATCCCAACAACAAACGCAACTGCCTGCCCCGCCGGCTCTTCCATTAAGCGTGGGGGACGGACAGCAGGCGGTGGACTTCAATAAGCTGATCGAAATAAAATCGCCTCTGGTCGGCATCTTTTACGCCGCTGCGGCGCCTGATGCCGAACCTTTTGTCAG
>JAAYYR010000178.1 GCA_012515255.1 Clostridia bacterium
AGGCCCGCCGGTTTGCACCGCCTTGAATTCTTTATTATCCGGGCAGCCGCCGCCGATTTCATAAACAATCTCGCGCAGGGTAATACCCATAGGCACTTCGACGAGGCCGGTATTATTGATCTTGCCGCCCAGGGCAAATGCCTTGGTGCCGGGAGATTTTTCCGTGCCGAAACTGCGGAACCAATCTGCGCCTTTATTGATGATCTGAGCCACATTGGCCAAAGTCTCAACATTATTGATGATGGTGGGCTTGCCCCAAAGTCCGGCATTGGCCGGGAAAGGCGGCTTATTGCGCGGCATGCCCCGCTGGCCCTCGATGGAGGCGATGAGAGCGGTTTCCTCGCCGCAGACAAAAGCGCCGGCGCCCAATCTCAGCTCGATGTCAAAGCTAAAATCGCTGCCAAGTATATGTTCGCCCAATAAGCTTAATTCCTTGGCCTGATCAATGGCAATCTGCAACCGCCTTACCGCCACCGGGTATTCGGCGCGGATATAGATATAGCCTTTGCTGGCACCGATTGCGTAGCCGCCGATGGTCATGGCTTCCAATATCGCATGGGGGTCGCCTTCAAGGACGCTGCGGTCCATAAAAGCGCCGGGGTCGCCTTCGTCGGCATTGCAGATGAAGTATTTCTGATCCGCTTCATTTGGCGCTGCGAAGCTCCACTTGAGGCCGGTGGGGAAACCGGCGCCGCCGCGGCCGCGCAGGCCGGATTGCTTGATAATGTCGATTACCTGATCGGGCGTGATGGTCAGGCATTTCGCCAGAGCCTGATAACCGTCATAGGCGATATATTCGCGGATATCTTCAGGATTAATGCGGCCGCAATTTTGCAGGACCACCCTTTTTTGCTTCTTATAGAAATCCAGGTTCTCCAAAAGCCCCTGGTCGGCCTCGACCGTATATTCAGCCACAGGCCGGCCGCCCTGCAAATGCTCGGCCGCCACCTTGGCCGCTTTTTCCGCGGTCATATTAATGTAGCTGATCTTGCTCCCATCCGGGGATATCACTTCCACGATCGGCTCATAAGTACACATGCCAATGCAGCCGGTCGGCACAACATGTACATCGCTCAGGCCGCGCTTGTCAACCTCTTTGAGCAGGGCGTCGTACACAGGCTGTGCTCCGGCGGAAAGACCGCAGGTAGCCATGCCGACAACAACTCGCAGGCCTTGTTTTATCTCTATTTTTTTCCGGGCGCTCTCCCGGATTTCGCTTAATTCCTGTATAGTTATCATCAAGGCCACCTACTCTCTATACTAATCCAAGATCTCGGGGATCCTGCTAATGTCATCAAGCTTGCCGTAAACAGTATCGTCGATAACCATTACCGGAGCCAAGCTGCAACAACCCAAACAACGGGTATCCTCAATGGAAAATAATCCATCCGCCGTTGTTTCGCCCAAACCTATACCTAGTTCCTCGCAAACTTTTTCCAAGACAGCCTGCGCGCCCCGCACATAACAAGCGGTGCCCAAACAGACGCCTACTTTATGTTTGCCCTTAATCGTCGTATTAAACTGGCTGTAAAACGTTGCTACCCCATAAATTTCCGCAATTGGCGTGCCGGTTTCGTCGGCAATAAATTTCTGCACCTCCAGCGGCAAATAACCAAAAATGCGCTGGGCTTCCTGCAATACCGGCATTGTTATTCCTTTGTCACCCCGTAAAGAATCGATATAAGCTTTTAGCTGTTCGAATCTTTCGTCGTCGGCAGGGATATTACGCCGGCC
>JAAYYR010000015.1 GCA_012515255.1 Clostridia bacterium
CGAGATTGGTCAGCGATGTGTTGATAACCTGCTTTTTTTTGTTATAGACCGGATAATGCAGCAGAGCCGCATGCAAGCGATAGGGTTTTTCCTCCGCCGCGCGCAACTGTGCCAGATACGCCGCGTCCGCATCGTCGAGCGGGGCGGTCATGAGCAGTTCCGGCCTATTGCGGTAGGTGAGCGCCAGCGATTGCCGCCGCCGCCAGCGGGCGATGGCCGCGTGATTGCCGCTCTGCAGGACTTGCGGCACCTCGAGGCCCTCGAAAACAGGCGGCCTGGTGTACTGGGGGTATTCCAGCAGCCCCTCGGAAAAGCTTTCTTCCTCGGCTGCGCGCTCGCCGCCTAAAGCGCCCGGCAGCAGCCGGGTCACGCTGTCGGCAATGGCCAGTGCCGCGATCTCGCCGCCGGTCATGACAAAATCGCCAAGCGAGATCAAATCGCTGGCGTAGCGGTCGATGAAGCGCTGGTCTATGCCCTCATAATGGCCGCAGACAATGATCAGCTGCTCCTCGCGCGCCAGTTCCTCCGCCAATTTTTGGCTGAAGGGCCGGCCGGCGGGGGAGGTGACGATGATGCGCGGAGATGCTGTTTTGCGGCAGGCCGTTAGCGCCGCCGCAAGCGGCTCCGGCTTTAAGACCATACCGCTGCCGCCGCCGTAGAGGCGCTCGTCAGTGGTATGATGCTTATCAGCCGCATAGTCGCGGATATTGACCACATTAATCTCCGCCACATGGGCCGCGCGCGCCCTTTTGATCATCGAGTGGCTAAGCGGCGCGAACATGTCCGGAAAGAGGGTGAGAATCGTGATATTCATAGCTGATTTTTTTGCGCCGGGAGCAAAGCTATTTTAGCTCAGGCCTTCCGGCAGCTCCACTTCCATATAGCCGCCTTTGATGTCGACTTTTTTGACCATCTGCTTCAAGGCGGGGACAAGGATTTCCCGGCCATCCGGTTTGCGCACCAGGAAAACGTCATTAGCGGCGTAAGTGAGGATTTCCTCGATCACGCCGATTTTTTCTCCCGCCTGCCGCACTTCCAGGCCGCTTAGCTGATAATGGTAATATGTCCCGTCGGGCGGCTGATCTTCCGCTTTGGGGACGATATAGAGCCGGGTGCCGCGCAGCTTTT
The DNA here is from genome assembly GCA_012515255.1 of Clostridia bacterium. Classification (GTDB taxonomy): domain Bacteria; phylum Bacillota; class Dehalobacteriia; order UBA4068; family UBA4068; genus HGM13862. The sequence continues at coordinate 1,129 of JAAYYR010000015.1, forward strand.
CCGCCGCGTCGCGGTCGGTGACACCGCGCAGGCTGAGCAGCAGCCGCCCGCGATGCACAGACGCTTGCTGCAAGAAATAGCTACGGCCCTGCTCGTCAAAAAATTCCGCGCCGGCTTGAAAACGGCGCGGATTATCGGATAATTTTTCCGCGCTGACAACACCCTCCACGCCATGCGGCGCGATAATGATGCCGACCAAAACCGCTTTTTCCAGATCAGGCGGCGCGCTCAATTATTTGATCTCCAGATTGACTTTTAATCCGTCTTTTGCGGCCGCCGCCTTCAAGACGGCGCGCATCGCTTTGGCGATACGACCCTGCTTGCCGATGATCTTGCCGATATCCTCCGGCGCTACCTGCAACAGTAAATCCCATCCCTCGTCGGTACGGGTCTCGCTGACTTGGGCGGCGTCCGGATTGTTGACCAAGGCTTTGGCGATGTGTTCTACCAATTCTTTCATAATCCGCACCTCATGCCTTTCCGCGGTATGAACCGCAGGCTGCCCGCCTGGGGCCGCTCACTAGATACCCGCTTTTTTGATCAGGGATTTCACCGTATCGGAAACGATGGCGCCGCTGGCGGTCCAGGTTTTGATTTTTTCCGCGTCAATATTGATCGTAGCCGGGTCATGACAGGGATCATAGTAGCCGATTTCTTCGATAAAGCGGCCGTCGCGGGGATTGCGGCTGTCCGTCACCACCACGCGGTAAAAAGGTTTTTTCTTGGCGCCAATTCTTTTTAATCTGATCTTTGTAGCCATAAATTTACATCCTCCCCAAAATGGTGATATATTTAAACTTTTCTTGCTAACGAATAGAATCTTGCCGCCTGCGGCCCTGCGCTTAGAACCCTACAAAGCCGCCTCCGCCGCCGGGGGAACCGGGAAAACTGCCCGGCCCGGGGCGCCCTTTTTTCCCTTTTTTGCCGCCGCCCGCATTATTCATGCGTTTGATCAATTGCTGCATCTGCTCAAATTGCTTTAAGAGCCGGTTGATCTCCTGCACTTGGCGGCCAGATCCCGCAGCGATGCGCTTTTTACGGCTGCTGCTGATGATGGCGGGATTAGCCCGCTCCGCAGGGGTCATGCTGCGGATGATGGCTTCCGCCACCACAAATTGTTTTTCATCTATTTGCAAATCCTTGATCTGCTTACCCATGCCCGGTATCATGGACAACATTTCCTTAAGATCGCCCATTTTGCGGATTTCCTGGGTTTGTTGTAAAAAGTCGTCGAGGGTAAAGCGGCTTTGGCGCAGCTTTTCCTCCATCCGGGCCATTTTCTCCGTATCCAGATTTTGCTCCGCCCGCTCGATCAGGCTGAGCACATCGCCCATGCCGAGGATGCGCGAGGCCATGCGTTCAGGGTGGAAAGGCTCGAGCGCCTTGATATCCTCGCCGCTGCCCGCAAATTTGATCGGCTGGCCGGTGACGGCTTTGACTGAAAGCGCCGCGCCGCCGCGGCTGTCGCCGTCGAGCTTCGTCAGGACGATGCCGGTCAAATGCAGTTGCTCATGGAAGGCGGCGGCCACATTGACCGCGTCCTGGCCCTGCATGGCGTCGATCACCAGCAGGATTTCCGTCGGCTGTACCGCTTTGCGGATATCGCTGATCTCCGCCATCATTTCCTCGTCGATGGCCAGGCGCCCCGCTGTGTCGACGATTAAGTAATCATTGCCGTGCTGCCGGGCATGCGCCACGGACTCGCGGGCAATCTTGACCGGCGATACCTGATCGCCAAGTGCGAATACCGGCACGCCGATGCGGTTGCCCAACACCTCCAGTTGCTGAATGGCGGCGGGGCGGTAGATATCTGCCGCGGCCAAAAGCGGGCGGCGGCCCTGATTTTTTAGATAAAGAGCAATCTTCGCGGCTGAGGTTGTTTTGCCGGAGCCTTGCAAGCCCGCCATCAGTATGATAGTCGGCGGCTTGGGGCTGACCAGCAATTTATTGGCGCTGCTTTTGTCTTCCGCGCCGCCCATCAGCTCTGTCAGCTCCGCATGGACGATTTTTACCACCTGCTGCCCCGGGGTGAGGCTGTGCATCACTTCCTCGCCTTGGGCGGCAGCGGCGACCCGGGCGCAGAAGTCCTTGGCCACCTTATAGTTGACGTCCGCCTCAAGCAGAGCTACGCGCACCTCGCGCAAGGCGGCGTTGACTTCGGCCTCGGAAAGCCTGCCTTTGCCCTTAAGCCTGGCGAAAATATCCTGTAATCGGTCGCTTAATGATGACATATTTTCTCCTTGCCGGTCTTGGCCGCGGCTGTCCGTCGTTTACAGCAATTGTTCCAGCAGCTCATTGATGCGGCTGGTATTGCCGGTCAGCCGCTGCAATTCTTCGACGGCGCGCGAGCGCTCCCTGTCTTTGGCCACAAGATGCAGCGCCGCCTCATATTCTCTTAGCTGCGCTTCGCCATGGCGTATCGTATCATGCACCGCCTGGCGTGAGATATCGAATTGATCGGCAATCTCGGCCAAGGAGAGATCCTCCTCATAAAACAGCGAAAGATACTGCCGCTGCCGCTCGGTGAGCAAAGCGCCGTAAGCGTCCAGCAACAGGCCGTTGGCAACGGTTTTGCTGATGGCTTGCTCGGCAATATTGATTTGTTTCATCCGTTCCCTCCGCTATCAAGTATTTTTCCTTGACACCTTTGAGATTATAGTATATCCTCAATTAGCTGTCAAGTATTTGTTCTTGGCAGACAGCTTTATCGCCTTTTATACTAGCGTCGAGCAAAAAATATAAAATTTTTCTTGACGCGTCATTTGGCCTGTGTTATTATATTCATTGCTGTTATTATGGGATAATGTCATATTTTTCCTTATAATTAAGGCTTATTTTACCGAATGCTTTTTCGGTGGCGCAACGAGTGAAGTTTAGGATCTGTTCGGGGACGGTAATAATTTAGGGAGTGATAATTGTAGATGAAATATCCCGCAAGCACTGAGTTGAGAAAGCGTCGTTCTTATGCAAGGATTGCGGAAGTTTTGGAGATGCCGAACCTCATCGAGGTGCAAAAAGAATCCTATCGGCACTTTATCGAGGTTGGCTTGAAGGAGATTTTTCAGGATGTTTCACCAATCACCGACTTTACCGGAAATCTGATTCTCGAATTTACCGATTATAGTTTTGGGGAACCCAAATACGATGTGGAAGAATGCCGCGAGCGGGATACCACTTATGCCGCGCCGCTGCGGGTCAAGGTACGGTTGATCAATAAGGAATCCGGCGAGGTCAAGGAGCAGGAAGTATTTATGGGGGATTTCCCCCTGATGACCCACAAAGGTACTTTTATCATTAATGGCGCCAAGCGGGTGGTTGTTTCTC
>JAAYYR010000179.1 GCA_012515255.1 Clostridia bacterium
AGCCTGCCGGTTTCGCTGTGTACAGAAACATAATGTCCCATATCGCACTCCTTGTCCGCTAATGCAATAAGCCCCGTTTGGCGGAGCGGCAGCGATGCTTCTTAGCGCCAAAACCAAGCCTGATCCGTAATGGTGCATCAGCTCGGCCAAGCCGGAATATTTTGTTTACAAACATTATATGGCGTAGACCTATTATATATTTATGGAATAATTTATGCAAGTTTTCTTTTCGGTCTGAGCGCTTCCCCTTTAGCCAAATCAAAAATCAGCGCCCAGGCAATTTTGATTTTTCAAAGCGCCTGCCTGGTGTTTTACAAAGAATTGCCCAAAAGCGCTTTTGGCTTTTCCTCAAGGCAGCCGCGAATGTCCCGGTCTGTCAGGCCAGCCGCGAGAATAAAGCGCGGCCGGTTTTGTGCAGCCAGGCGCAGGCGGCCAGCGTCAGCAGGGCGAGAAAAGCAGTCGTCGCCAGGCCCAAGGCCGCGAAGCTAATGCCGGGGCGGCCAAAAAGCAGCCAGAGCGCGCAGGGCAGGCCCACGGGGAAAATCGCAATCGCCAAGGCCAGCAACGAGGCCATGCTCTGCTTTACCACCTGCGTTTCATTATCCCAATCAAGGCGCGGCAAAGCCAGATTGATCGCCAGGCCGATGCTTGCGCTCATCAGGCAAACAAGGCTGGGGATCAGCACCACGATCAGCGCGTCGATAAAAGCGAGCCGTAAATACAAAGCAGCGGCCAGGCTGCAGACAAAGGTCAGCGGCAGGGTGACAATGATATTCGTGAGGATTTTGGCGGCGAAAATCTCCATAACCGGCAGCGGCTGCGCTTTGAGCAAATCAATATGCCGGCCCTCAAGCGAGATAGAGCAGGCCGCGATATAGCAGGTCCCGGCGCAAAAAGAATAGATGAACAGCAGCACGAACGGCAGCAGGCCGGAGCTTTGGCCGAGGACGAGAATATCGCCAAACCATCTATTGCCGCCAATCAGCAAAGCGATGGTAAAAACCGTTGCCATAATCAGGCCAAAGCCGGTATTAAGCAAATAAATGGTGCTGCCAAAATAACGGCGCAGCTCTTTACTGATCAGGGCCGCAACGCGGCCGCGGCGCCGGAAGACTAGGTCGCGCCTGGCGGAATGCCAATTGCGGCGGGTCGCGCCGAAAATGCGGGCGGAAAGCCAACAGCCGAGCAAAAAAGGCAGCCCGGTGAAAAGCGCCAGCTTGAGCAAGCTAAGCACATTGCCGCTCAAGATAAAGCCGACCGGCCAGGCTAGCGGGCCGATGGTCTGGAGGCGATACAGCAGCGCGCCGGCGCTTTCAGCCTCGTTCAGCCCCGCGCTGAGTAAGAAATTGCCGCCGACCACCGCAAGCAGCAGCAAAACAGAAAGCAGGGTGATGATGAGCTGCGGATTGCGCAGCCGGTTGCCAACGCGGAAAAGCATCCAGTTGATAAAGCCGGCAATTCCTGTGGAAAACAGCGGCAGCAGGGCCAGAGCCAGCAGGCCGCGCAGCAAAAAAGGCAGCCCGGGATGAAGGCGGATAAAATAGACCAAAATCGAGGGCAGCACCAGCATGATGATGGGCAGCAGGTCAAACACATAGCGGGCGGCGCTTTTGGCGAGCAGAATTGTCCGCCGCGGCAATGGCAGCGAAAGCAGCAAATCAGCGTCGCTGACTCTTTCCGCGCCGCTGCTGCGCATTACGGCAATAAGAATCGAAACCATAAAGCCGATCATCAGGCTATTATACAGCACCAGCTCGCTAACGCCGGCAGCCATAAAAGCCTCAACCTGGGCCCAGGCCGAGCTGCCCATCATCAAAGCGGCAAAGAGAAAAACAGCGGCCACAGCGGTTGCCGAGCCAAAAAGGCGGCCGCGGTTTCTTCCGGCCCGGCCGTATTTAAGCGAGCCGTAGAAAATAAGCAGATAGTTTTTAGTTAAAATCGCCAGTTTAGACATGATCTGTCAGCTCCAAAAAAACTTCTTCCAATGAATTGTCGCCGCGCACCTCGTCCATAGCGCCGCTTTTGATCAGGCGGCCGTCCTTGATGATACTGACTTTATTGCACAGTTTTTCCGCCACTTCCAGCACATGGGTGGAAAAAAAGATCGCCCCGCCCGCCGCGCAAAAATCGCGCATCAATTGCTTGAAGGTAAACGAGGCTTTGGGGTCGAGGCCGACGAAAGGCTCGTCCAGCAGCAGCAGGCGCGGGCTGTGGATGAGGCTGGCGATGATTTCCAGCTTGCGCTTCATGCCATGCGAATAAGAATTAATCGGGTCGTTTAACGCGTTTTTGATAGTAAGCATTTCCGCGTATTGCAGCGTTTTTTGCCGCCGCTCCTTGCCGCTCACGCCGAAAACATCGGCGATAAAATTCACATATTGCAGGCCGGTTAAATTATCATAAAGCAGCGGCTGATCAGGCACATAGGCTAAAAGCCGCTTGGCCTCGATCGGCTGCTCGCGGATATCCCGCCCCGCGATCTCGATCTTGCCCCGCTCAAAGGGCAGGATGCCGGCTGCCGCGCGCAAAGTCGTGGTTTTTCCCGCTCCGTTCATGCCGATAAAGGCGTAAAGATCGCCGGCTTCCACCTTGAGGTCAAGGTCTTTGACCGCGAAACGTTTGCCGTCATAGCTTTTGGCAAAACCGCTGATTGTTAACATAAGCAGCTCCTTGCTCTGTTGATTTTATTCCCGGACCCAGGCTAATTATCCGCCTTGATCACGAGCGCCGGATAAAAGCGCAATTATAATCCGGCGTCTGCGACCGCAATAATTCTCTTTACGCGGCGTAATATCCTTGCTTAGCACGGCGTAATATCCTTGCTTTTTAGCCGGGCAAGCTCTTGATTCCTTTTTATTTTCGCCGCGCCGGCTTAAATATTTATCCCCTTTTTGTGCACAAGCCGCAAAGCCGGCCGGCCAAAATTCCGCGTCATGGCGGCGCAAGCCGCTAGCGGATTTTGGCGCCGCTCTCAGGCGTCGCTTCCACCAGCCATCTGCGGCCGCGGCTGAGCAGGCTCGGATCAAAATCCGCCGCGCTGATGAATGTCTGGGTTTTCTCCGGCAATAAAAGCAGCCTGCTTCTTCTTTTTTCATCCAGCTCGGAGAAGACATCATCCAGCAATGGCACCGGATATTCGCCGCGCTCAATATAGGCTGTTTCCAGCTCGGCCAGCTTCATCGAAATGGCAAGCGTCCGCTGCTGCCCCTGAGAGGCGAATTCGCGCGCCGGCTGGCCGTTGACAGCGATCTTGATCTCATCGCGATGCGGGCCGACCAGGCTGCAGCCCCGCAGCCGCTCTGACGCGGCATGGCGTTGCAGCTCGCGCTCAAACAGCAAAGCCAAATCCGCGGCGTCGCTGAAATCCTCGCGTCCCGCCACCGCGCTTTGATAGCGCAGGCTGAGCTTTTCGCCGCCGGAAAGCCGGGCATGCTGCTCTTCGGCCAGCGGCGCCAATGCGGTCAGGGCTTGCCAGCGCCGCAGCGTGATTTCACTGCCCAGCTCGATCAATTGCTGATCCCAGACAGCGAGCGTCTCTTCGTCCACAGCTTCCGGCGCCAAACGCAAACAGGCGTTACGCTGGCGCAATACTTGATTATAAGTGA
>JAAYYR010000180.1 GCA_012515255.1 Clostridia bacterium
ATACTTCAGCCCGGCGTCGTACTGGCGATCGAGCCTTTTGTCTCCAGCGGCGACCGCTATGTAGTCGACGCCGGCGAAGATAAATGGACGCTGAAAACACCGCATTGCCATCAGGTAGTGCAGTTTGAGCATACGGTGATGGTGCGGGAGAATGAGCCGCCGCTTATTCTTACGCTTGCGGAATAAAGAGGCGCTTCGCCCGCGGATATAAACGGCGCGGCCATCCGCCACAGGGCGGAGCGCACCGGCAGCGGCGGCTGTACTGATAGAGCGGCGGGCCGCGACGGCTCAGCGGCTTGCCGCTGAACATACATAGGTAATGCCTGGGAGGGAACAATATGCATAAGGTTATTTTGATCAGCGGCAGTCCCCGCAAAGACGGCAATAGCATGGGGGCGCTGCAAGTGGCCGCGGAGGTGCTGCGGAGCGAGGGTCTGGAGACGGAGATCATCACGCTGGCCGGGATGAATATCGGTTGCTGCCTCGCTTGCCCGCGTTGCAGCTTCAACGATGGCGGCCATTGTATCATTGAAGACGGCGCCAATGAGATTTATGCCAAAATCGAGCAAGCTGACGGATTGATTCTGGCCGCGCCGGTTTATTTTGGCACTGCCCGCGGCGCGATGATGAACTTCATCCAACGCCTTGGCATGTGCTCAAACCGTCATGGCCGCTTTCTTGAGGGCATGGTGGGCGGGCCAATCGCGGTGGCGCGGCGTGGCGGTCATACTATGGCTCTTTCTGAAATGCTCATGTTCTGCTATATCTGCGGCATGACTGTCTGCGGCTCGCATTATTGGAATATGTTGTTTGGCATGAATAAAGGCGAGGCCTTGCACGATGAAGAAGGCGTATCCACCGTGCGCTTATTCGCCCGGCGGGTGGCTGATACCATTAGTAAAACCAGGGGGTAAACTATGGAGCTACAAACAGCCGTAGAGCAGTTGAAAACATTACAGGCGAAAATGCACGCCTATTATCATGCCATGGAGCTGATTTTTTATGATAGCGTAACCGCCGCGCCGCCTGAAACCGACGTGGGGCGTGGCCATACCATGGGCATCCTCTCCGAGGAGCGGCATAAGCTGTTCGCCAATGAGCAGGTCGGCGAGTTGCTCGCCTATTTGGCTTCACACAAAGGCGAATTGGACAAGCAGACAGCGCGCGAGATCGAGGAATTACAGCGCGACCATGCCATGCTCTCCCGCGTGCCGGTTGAGGAATATGTGGCATACACCCGGCTCTTGAATGAGGCCGACAATAAATGGCTAAAAGCGAAGAATGCCTCGGATTTCGCCATTTTCCAGCCCTGCCTGGAGAAGATTGTCGCCTTCAGCCGCAAGCTGGCCGGCTATTATGCGCCGGAGAAAAAGCCCTATGACGCGCTGCTTGATCAATATGAGCGCGGCGCGACCATGGAGAGCTTGGATCAATTTTTCTCCCAGCTTAAAGCAGAGCTGATCCCGCTGCTCGAGCGTATCGAGGCCGCGCCGCAGATCGATAATTCGCTGCTGCAGCGTCCCAGCCCCATTGAGCGGCAAAAGCAGCTGACGCAATACCTGATGGATATAATGAGCCTTGACCGCCGCTATGCCGCGGTAGGCGAGACAGAGCATCCCTTTACTGTGGAGTTCAACAAATACGATGTGCGCATCACCACGCATTATTATGAGGATAATTTGTTTTCCTCTTTGTTTAGCGTTATCCATGAGGGCGGTCATGCCCTCTATGAGCTGAATACCGCCGATGAGCTGATGTATACCTGTCTTGGCGAAGGCGCGTCCTCGGCAATTCACGAGAGCCAGTCGCGTTTTTATGAGAATATCATTGCCCGCTCCGAGCCGTTCCTGCGCTTCCTGCTGCCGAAGCTTTGCGAGCTGTTCCCGGAAAACTACGCTAATGTCGACGCTGAAAATCTGTACCGGGCTGTGGTGTCGGTGCGGCCATCTCTGACCCGTATCGAAGCGGATGAAATCACGTATCCGCTGCATATACTGGTGCGCTATGAGCTGGAAAAGCGGCTAATCGGGGGCAGCCTTAGCGTCGCCGATCTGCCGGGGGAATGGAACCGGCTTTATCAGGAGTACCTGGGCGTCGAGGTGCCGGATGACCGGCGCGGCGTGCTGCAGGATGTGCATTGGGCAGGCGGCAGCTTCGGCTATTTCCCCACCTATGCCCTGGGCAGCGCCTACGGTGCGCAATTCCTGGCCGCGATGCAGCGTGATATCGACGTCTGGGGCGCGACCGCTAAAGGCGATTTGCAGCCGGTGACAGCCTGGCTCAAGGAAAAAATTCACCGCCATGGCCGGATGCAGCTGCCCGCCGACTTGATTGTCCACGCCACCGGCGAGCCTTTTGACCCCCGCTACTATATAGAGTATCTCAAAGAAAAATACGCGGCGGTGTATCAGCTCTAAGAGCCTGAGTCGGCCGCGCTTGTATATGACGCCATGTCAGAAGAAAAGCCCCTGCGGTTATGCCGGCAGGGGCTTTTTTATTTGGCGGAGCGGCAGGCGGCGGCAGAGGCTTGGCTGCCGGGCAGGGAAAAGAGGTAATAAAAAAAGCAGCGTGGCCCCTATAGCATGTGCCGCAGGACTACGCTGCTTTATCAAGCGGATGGTAGGTTTTACCGTCCTGTACGCCATAGCGGAAATAGCGGGATATCAAAAATCTTTTGATTGCTGAGGATTTACCGCCCGGCACGATAGCGTCAATTTTTTTTGCCCTTGGCAATGTGCAGAATATGTATCGTCACGGCCGCGCCTACCAAAGCCAGACAGGCCGCAACCCAGAGAATGCGGATATACAGGGCGGACACAAGCAGCATGGCCCATAAAAAGACCAGGCTTTGGATAACGGTGCGTTTAGGCAGCCCGCGCCCTTCCCGGTAATTACTGATATATTCGCGGAAGAAAGGGATTTTCATCATACGGTCATGGAGCCTGGGATTAGAGGCAAAGCAGGCGGCGGCCAATAGCACAAAAGGCGTCGTGGGCAATATGGGCAATACCGCGCCGGCTGCCCCTAAAATAAGAAAAAAGAAACCGGCGGCCGCGAGTAAAATATGCTTAAGCTTCATAGCTAAATATCCTCCATATGCTCTGGATGTGCCGTTTCTGATGGCGGGAGCAGCGGCCCGAGCCTCCGGCCAGGGCAGGCTTGCTTTTTAAGCAGGCTTACCCTTGATAGTATGTGTATAGTGCGAAGGCGGCAAATTTGCCAGGCAATCTTACAGCATGTTGTCGCGATTAGAGGGATTTTGCTAACTGCCGCGAAAAGATATAAAGTATATGTGGCATGCCTTATTGCCATGATGCTTGGCGGCTGTAAGGAATTTGGCCCATTCATAAAAGAAATTAATACATGAATGAAAGGAGCTTTTGCTATGAAGGGAGATCCCAAACTAATCGAAGTTTTGAATTCTTTGCTTGCGGATGAATTAACCGCAATCAACCAGTACATAGTCCATGCGGAAATGTGCGAGGACTGGGGCTACGGCAAATTGCATCAGGGCTTTGAAAAGCGGGCCATTGATGAAATGAAGCATGCGGAAAAACTTATCGGCAGAATCCTTTTTCTTGGGAGCACGCCTATCGTGACCAATTTGAACAAAATATATATTGGTAGCGAAGTTCCCCAGCAGGTGGAAAATGATCGCGTCGCCGAGCTTGGCGCGATTAAGGCATATAATGACGCCATTGCCCTTGCGGGTGAGTTGCGGGATTATGCGACGCGGGATATTCTTATGCAGATTCTTAATGAAGAGGATCAGCACATGGATGAACTCGAGGAGTTGCAAGATCAAATTGGGCAAATGACCCTGCCGATCTTTCTGACGACCCAGGTGGAATAGCGGGTTTTGTCTATGCGCTTTGCTTTGCGGCCTAAAGCTTAGGCTAGCCGATCGCAAGGAAATTGATAATCAATAATATGTATAAAGCGAAAGCCAGCGCATTAATGCGCTGGCTTTGTTACGCTCCGGCCGGGCAAGCCACTGTATGGTCGGCTAAGAGCGGCAAGTTTCATGGCGGCAGCGGCGGGTGATGCCAGGCGATCATGAGCCATATGCAATAAGCTCCCGATAAAGGCGGGGGTTAAGGGGTAAAACAAGACCAGCATGGCAGTCTTGTTTTCGTTTGCGGGAAGCTAATGCCTAACGCCGGTATTCTTTAAAACCGCTTTCCGCTTCAATGTTGCGGTTGATTTGCTCAAAAACCTGCGGCGTATTTGTGGGCGCCTTTACGCGTCGGATGCCGCGCGCGGGAGCCAAAAAGATTATGTATAGCTTGGCAAGTGTAAAACCCAGAATGGAGAACAAGAGGGAGCAGCCCAGCTTGATTAGTACGCCGCCCACACTGAGCTGGGAACTATCAGCGAGCAGGCAGCTTGCGGTCACCGCGGTCAAAGCCAGAAACAGCGCGGGGAAAACAGTGCCGCCGCGGGTAAATATCGTCATGATGCCGGATGTGAGGAATAGCGCGCTTAGCCAGATAATCGCCGGCAAAGTCTGCACTGTTGTTACCTCGGCTTTAGTAAAATAAACTACGCAACTCCAGATAAAAACGGCTACAGCGCACAGCAGTACGAAAATAACCAGGCTGCCAAGGATTATAGGGAGCACCCGGTAGGTGCGCCAAAAGCTTCTTTTTTCACCCATCGGTTTACCTCTGTCGATTCATGTAAAAATAACGTATTTAGTTATTTTCTGCATAACGGGTATTTTTCCTGCCAGCCGCTATGATATAATGGGTTTATGGATGAAGGCAAAATGAGGATACAAAAATACCTGGCGCATCAGGGGGTAGCTTCCCGGCGAGCCGCGGAGAAAATGATCGCGGCGGGCCGCGTCCGTTTGAACGGCCGGCAAGTCATTGATTTTGGCGTTTTGATCGACCCGCAAAATGATTGCCTGGAGGTAGACGGTCAGAAGGTCGGCGCTGCGCCACGCCCCCGCTACCTGCTGCTGTATAAGCCGGGCGGCTATATTTGCTCCGCCCACGATGAAAAGGGCAGGCGCACGGTGCTTGATTTGCTCAAAGGAGTAAAGGAGCGCGTCTATCCGGTGGGCAGGCTGGATTATAATACCGCGGGGCTGCTTTTGCTTACCAATGACGGCGACCTGACCTATAAGCTGCTGCATCCCTCGCATGAGGTCACGAAGACCTATGTGGCGGAGGTCACGGGGGTTCCCGACCGCGCGGCTCTTGAGCAGCTGCGCCGCGGCGTCAAGCTTACGGATGGCGTGACAGCCCCGGCCGCGGTGAGATTGCGGCGGCGCGGCGCAGATGGCGCGCAATTAGAAATCACCATCCATGAAGGGCGTAACCGCCAGGTACGGAGGATGCTGGACGCGGTGGGTTTTCCAGTGCGTCATCTGCGGCGGACAAAATTTGCTTTTCTTGATTTAGCCGGACTCAAGCCCGGAGAATGGCGCGAACTGCGGCCGGCTGAAGTACAAAAACTGCGCGCTTTATGATGCAGCTATGCGCGGGATTATTCCCGGAAGGGACGATGTGATGGAGAATTGCGGCTTGATTCATGTTTATACCGGCGCGGGCAAGGGCAAAAGCACCGCCGCTTTCGGCCTTTGCTTGCGCGCTTCCGGCTGGGGACTGCGCTCGGCCATAGTGCAATTTATGAAAAGCGGCCAAGATTGCGGTGAAATTTTGGCCTGCTCCGCTTTACCCTTGATTGATTTTTATTGCTATGGCAGCGAGCGCTTTTTGAGCAAGGGCGATAATCCATGCGCCGAAGATCAAGAGCTGGCGCGGCAGGCCCTGAGCAAAGCCCGGGAACTGCTGGCTGATTCGGCAGTAGATTTGCTGGTGCTGGACGAGCTGGGTAATGCCATTTACTTTGGCCTGGTCAGCGAGGAAGAAGCATTGGCGCTGCTGCGGCACAAAAGACCGGAGCAGGAGTTGGTGCTGACCGGGCGCAATATGCCGCAAGCCTTGATCGAACTCGCCGACCTGGTAACAGAGATGACGGAGATCAAGCATCAATATCAAAAAGGGCGCAAAGCCCGAAAGGGGATCGAATATTGAAAAAGCTCATCGTCATCGGCGGCGGCCCGGCCGGCATTATGGCGGCGCTTATGGCCGCGCGCGGGGGTGCTGCCGTCACTTTATGGGAGCGCAATGATAGCTTAGGGCGCAAGCTTGCCATTACCGGCAAGGGGCGCTGCAATATCACCAATCGCTGCGATAACCGCGAATTAGTGCGCAATATCCCCGGCAACGGGGCCTTTCTCTATAGTGCTTTTTCCCGCTTTTCCGCCGAGGATACCTGGAATTTTTTTACCTTATCCGGCCTGGCTTTGAAAATAGAACGGGGCCGGCGGGTTTTTCCGCTATCCGATAATGCGCATGATGTGGTGGCGGCTCTTGAGTCGGCTTTAGCGCGCTCCGGTGTGGAGATCAACTATCGGATGCGGGCGAAAAAACTGGCATTACGGCAGGGCAGGGTATGCGGAGCCTATGATTATACCGGCAGGCTGCATGCGGCAGACGCGGTAATTATCGCGACCGGCGGAGTCACATATCCCGCAACTGGCTCCACGGGCGACGGCTATGATCTGGCGCGTCAGGCCGGGCATAATATCGTCGAGCCGCGTCCCTCGCTCGTGCCCCTTGAGACAGAGGAGAGCTGGCCGGCGGAAGTAGCGGGACTGGCGCTGAAGAATGTAGAGCTGCGCCTTTGCGCCGGTGAAAAGACATTGGATAAGGCTTTCGGCGAGATGCTGTTCACGCATTTTGGTATCTCAGGGCCGATCGTACTTAGCCTTTCGCATGCGGCTACTGCAGCTCCAGCCGGCGGTAAAGGGCTGACGGCGCTGATCGATCTGAAGCCGGCGCTTGATACGCAGCAGCTTGCCGAGCGGCTGCGGCGTAATTTTGATAAATTTTCCCGCAAGTACTATATCAATAGCTTAAGCGAATTATTGCCCAGCTCGCTGATTCCGGTATTTGCCAGGTTATCACTGATCCCGGAGCATAAGCCGGTCAATCAACTGACGCGCGCCGAACGCGGTACTGTATTGAATCTGCTGAAGGCTTTGCCATTGACGATCAAAGGACCGCGCCCCCTCGCGGAGGCCATCGTCACCGCGGGCGGTGTCTGCCTGCGCGAGATCGACCCCAAGACCATGGGTTCCCGGCTGACTCCGGGCCTGTATTTTGCCGGCGAGGTGATGGATATTGATGGCTATACCGGCGGCTATAATCTGCAAGCCGCCTGGAGCAGCGGCTGGGCAGCGGGGACGGCTGCCGCGAGCGCTTTGGATTAGCAGTAGGGCCAGGCAAATGCTTTAGTCCTGGTACGCCCCGGTCAATGCCAAAAAGGCCATAGAGATTGTCGCCGCCGCTTGGAGCTACCGCTAGTCGGCTGACTGCCAGGGCAAAATTAATGCTATTGGCCGCATCAGACGGTCTGTTTGAGCCACAATATCAAAGCCTGATATTAAGCGCGCTGGGAATCACCCGGTCGAGCTGCCCCAGCGGCATACATTGCGGTGGTCAGGGCAGAGTATGTTTGCATTCTGCCACGGGGATTAAGCGTACGGCTCTGTGATCCGCAGGGCCATTGTAAACGAGGAAGGATAAGGGCATGGTCGAGATTTTAAGCTTTGTTTTATTATTTTTGCTGATCGCGCTTGTCGTGGGGCGTGTACTAATGCTGCGTCGGCGGGGTATTAATGTTTTTTTATTTGGCGCGACCGATAAATCCGATTTTATACTCATGCCTTTGATGCTATTTATGCTTTATGTTGTTTTGTCCGCTATTTTTCCCTTGCCTTTACCGCCTATATTAGTATACCGCTTCTGGCAGGCTATAGTTTTGAGCTGGCTTGGCTTGGCGATATGCTTTCTTAGCCTGCTTTGGTTCGCTATGACGCTGATCTCCTTTGGCGAGTCGTTCAGGGTAGGCATCGACAAGCAAGCGCCTGATAAGCTGGTGACGGCAGGTATGTTCGCCCTAAGCCGCAACCCGCTTTATATCGGGCTTTTATGCTTTATGCTGGGGATGTTTCTCATTTATCCCAATTTGTCTATGCTGATTTTTATTGTCTTGTTCGCCGCGGCCATCCATCGCCAAATTTTGCGCGAAGAAAAATTCCTGCGGACGCGATATGGGAAAGCATATGAGGATTATGCGCAAAAGGTCGGGAGATATTTTTAGTGCCGCGATTTCCGGGATAGCGTACCATGTTTAGCGGCGCAATAGCCGGCAACCGGACGATTACCGTTGCTCCCGAAGCATCTTGAAGCCGACGCGAAACGCTAAACCGCATTATGTAAAAAGCTGACGAAATTTCGTCAGCTTTTTGAACGCATTGTTTGTGGGTTTGCCGATGGCCACACGGCTCCGGCAAAGCCCTCTAGGCGAGGAGCAGCTTTTCGCATAATGTGAGGATGTCCGCGCCGCCGCGGCTGTTGCGGAATTCAATTTTTCCCGCGGCGGGGCCGGGA
>JAAYYR010000181.1 GCA_012515255.1 Clostridia bacterium
ACCCTCTCGCTGGCTCTCTCCGGCAGAAAAGAGCTGTAGCCGAACCAAACGCTCCCGCCAATGAGCGGGACTTTGGCTAATAGACAAAATACGCTGTACTCGGCACAAAAACCGGATACAGCGTATTTTTATGCTCATTTTCAGTCTGTTGGGCCATTGTCCCCGCCGTCCCTTTCCGGTCTTACGATGAAAAGCAGCGGCTCCTCGTCGGATAAATACATTTCCTCGGCCTTTATCTGTGCCTGTTGTAAAACTTCAATCGCTTTCGTGGTGGCGCGAAATAATTCCCCATACATCTTCGCATAATCCGGCATCATTCTCCCCCTTTTTCCCTTATGCCCAATATTCGAGCATACCGTATGCCCATTATACCGAACATAATGGAATTAGGCAAGCAGGAGGAGGGAAGCCAGATGATTGTCTACACGCCATTATGGGAAACGATGAAAAAGAAGGGCGTTACGACCTATACCTTAAGAGAGAAATGGAAAATGAGCGGCAGCACCATCCAGCGCCTGAAAAGAATATGTCCGTCTCCACCAACGCATTGGCTGATCCATGCGCGCTGCTGGACTGCGGGCTTGCCGATGTGGCCAGGTATGAGAAAACGCTTTAGCCCGCCTTTGGTGCAACAAAAAACCACTCCCAAAGGAGTGGTTTTTAATTTGCCGCGCAGCCGTATTCGAATGCTATCCTCCGAGCGCTTGCCGAACAGCCGGCTCCAGCCAGGCGAACCCACGGCACCCGGGCTTATCCGCTTATCGCTGCTTCCTTCCGGACCTGACGAGGTTCACGGCAGCCCGCCGCGCAGGACCCGGCCTTCAACGCTGCTTATTCGGTGCTGACCCCACAGGACATACCCTCAATGCGGTTTATCGGCCCTACTTTAGCGGATTGTAGGTTACAAGGCTCCGCTACTGCCCCGCCCCACGCGGCAAAAGCGTGAACATAAATAAGGTAGAAATCATTATATCAAGAATCAGCCGCATATGCAAGAGCAGGCAAAAATTACTGTTTTTGGTATCTTTTTCTTTTAATTAGCCAAGCTTAAATTAATGCGGTCGTTTTTAAGCCATGGCGAACAACCGGCCCAGCCGCTCGCAGGCCGTGGCGATACGCTCGGGCGCGCTGCCGGAGAAATTGAGGCGGAAACAGTCCGCTCCCTCTCCCGGCTCGACGCAAAAAGGCGCGCCGGGGATGAAAGCCACCTCATATTCGCTGACAGCGCGGCGGTTCAGTTGCGCCATATCGCGGCCGGGCAGCCTGGCACAGACAAACATGCCGCCGTCTGGCCGCGTGTATACCGTATCCGCCGGAAAATGCTCGCGAATGCCCCGCTCCAGAGCCTGGTAGCGCTCCTCATAAATCGGCGCGATATGGCGCAGATGCGCCGGCAGCAGGCCGCGCCGCAAAAACTCGGCGCAAATGGCCTGGGGCAGGGTAGCTGTATGCGTATCCGCGCCCTGCTTGACCAGCTCCAGCTTTGCCGCCCATTCCCGCCGCGCCACAGCCGCGCCGACGCGCAGTCCGGGAGCGATGGTCTTGGAGAAGGAATTGAGCATGATTACGTGCTCCGCCGTATCAAAGCTTTTGATCGGCGGCAGTTTTGCGCCGCGGAAACGGATTTCGGCGTAGGGGTCATCCTCAAGCACGACGAAATCATATTCCGCCGCCAGTTCAGCCACTCTTTGCCGCCGCTTGGCGCAAAGGCTGCGGCCGGAGGGATTTTGAAAGGTCGGAATCGTATAGAGCATTTTCGGCCGGTATTTTTTGACTTTTTCGACCAAATCCTCAATGATCAGGCCTTGCTCATCCATCGCAAGGCCGATAATATTATCCTGCGCTTTGCGCAGCAGGTTTAAGGGCGCCAAAAAAGTAGGGTTTTCCACCAGCACCGTATCGCCCGGGTCGAGAAAAACATCGAAAGCGAGGAAAATGCCCTGGCTGGAGCCTGTGAGGCAAACGACGTTTTGCGGCTCGGCCTCAATGCCTTTGGGCAGCACCAAATGTTCAAGATACGCCTCCCGCAGCGGCGCATAACCGGTGGTCTGACCGTATTCCAGCATCGCTATCCCCTGATCGCGCAGCAGCTCGTCACTAATCGCCAAGATATCCGCAAGCGGATAGCTTTCCGCCGCGGGGCTGCCGCCGCCAAGAGAAATAATCCGCGGATCAGCCATCATTTTAAATATCTCCCGAATCACGCTGCCTTGCACCCTGCCGATACGCCGCGCATATTCGACCATTATCCAGCCTCCCGACGCGCGTTTTGCCGCGCTTTATTATCTGTTATTATAAAACAAAGCCTGGCGCGGCGCAAGCAATAACAAAATCAGCAGCATCAGCCCGCCGCCAGCCTCAAGCCGCCGCGGAAACAAAAATCCCCCGGGCCAGCCGATACCCCGGGGCTTGATGCGCCGCCGCAACAGGTCAAGGGTCGACCCGCCCGCCTTGCCCGGCCACTGGTAAAACTGCCGGCCCTGTGTTATAATAATTGTTATCTATATTTCTTCGAGACAAATTTCTGCGAGACAAAATTAAGGCGCACAAAAACGAAAGGAGCAAACTATTGAACAGGAATCGCAAAATCATCATTACCGTGGCGGCCGCTTTGGTCATAATCGGTTTATTTTTGGCCC
>JAAYYR010000182.1 GCA_012515255.1 Clostridia bacterium
CTGCGACATCTCCTCATAGCGCCACATAGGGAAAAACAGTGCCGAGTCATTCATGCTTGTCGTCATAAATTACAACCCTCCAACAATAATTTATTAAATATTAAATACTGCCAAAATTGATGTTTGCGCCGCCCTGGTCAATTCGACAAGGAGCAGCATACAACTACCCTACTCCGGAAGCAGGGCAGCTCCTCCTTAACAGGACATGCGCAATTTCCGGCGAGGCTCGGCGCCGCACCGCAATGTGAAAGCCGTAATAGTTGTTGCTCACGGCATTGTTTGACCATTAAAGATTGTACCCTTTTTATCCACAAAAGTCAATAGCCAGCACTGATTAATAAGGGGTTGGCATCTATAGTTTGCCAAAAAATTTTTATAATAACGCCGCCGGCCGAGCGGGAGTAAAATATTTTATAGCACCGGCCTTAATCCTTGCTGATCATCCGGCTTAGCATCGGCTATTGATTCCAGGCCGTACTTGAATGTGGCGAAGCGCTCCGCCAACCAAAGATCATGCGTAATCAGCAGGATCAGCCGCCCCCGCCAGGCCTCGATCAGCCTGCTTACCACCCGCTCGGCCAGCTCTTTATCCAGACCGGCCGTCGGCTCATCCAGCATTAAGATATCGCCGCCATAAGCGAGAGCCCGGGCAATCGCTACCCGGCGCTGCATACCGCCTGATAATTGGGCCGGCAGCTTTTCCGCTTCTGCCGCCAACTCCATGGCCGCCAATGCCCGCAATGCTTTTTCCCGGTCGCCCTCCACGGCAAAAGCCACATTTTCCAGGGCATTATACCAGGGCAGCAGCCGGTTCTCCTGAAAAACCATGGCCAGGCGCTTGCCCTCAAGGCCGCGGATAGCGCCGCTATCCGGTTTAATGACCCCGGCCAGACAATTAAACAAGGTGGTCTTGCCGCTGCCGGAGGGGCCGTAAATGCAGACGACGCCGCTATCCGGCAGGGTAAGCGAGAGATCGCGCAATACCTGTCGGCCATTAAAGCTGACATTGAGCCGCTCCACTGCAATGCTCATGAAGACCCCCTCTTCACCAAAAGCAGCAGCAGGCGCTCCAAGAGCAAAGAAAGCGCGATAACCACGGCTGTCCACACAAAGACGTCGGCAGTCTCCAAATAAACTTTACCCGCTTGCACCTCGCTGCCGATCGCCAGCTTCGGCTGGGCGATCACCTCGGCGGTAATGCCGGATTTCCAGGCCAGGCCCAGGCCGGTTGTGGCGGCCGCCACAACATAGGGCCGGAGCGAAGGCCAGTAGATTTGGCGGCGGATGCGCGATTTTTTTACTTTAAACACGGCGGCCATCTCTAATAATTGGCGGTCGGTATGCTCAATACCGGCCAGGGTATTGGCCCAGGCCACCGGCAAAACCATTAAAAAGGCAATAAAAATTGGCAAACGCGCACCGGCGATCCAGATCAAAGCGAGGATGATGAAGGAAGCGACAGGCGTCGCCCGCACCGCCTTAATAAACGGAGCGCACAGGGCATAAGCGAGTTTGCTTTTGGCCACCAGGGCGGCGAGGGCTACGCCGGCCAGCATGCCGAGTAAAAACCCGGCGACAATACGCAGCAAAGAGGCTCCGGTCACCAGCCAAAAGTCCGCTGTAGAAACCAAAGCCAAAAAGCGCCCGGCAACAGCGGCGGGCGCCGGCAGCAGAAACTCCCTGTCAACAGCGGCGGCAGCCAGCCACCAGACACAGAGCCAAAAGGCCAAGACAGCCAGCCCCTTAACTATGCGGAGCGCTTTTTTATGATTCTTTTTTGGCAACCGGCCGTGAATTTTAACCATTACCCCCTGGGCAACCCGCTGTTCGCGCCAATCGAAAAGCCGGCCGGCGCGGCAGGCGTGCTATTTAAGATAGTAGAAATCCGCGTCCGGCAGCGCGCCGCCCACAGAGGAGGGATCGGCGTTAAAAAGCATATTAAAATAATCGCTGACCGTAGGCTCGATATTTTGTCCCAGGACTATAGTCAGTCCCATATGGGGAATAGCGGTCTCGGCGATGGCCGCATTGCCGATAATGCCGTGCTTGGCGCATAAAGCGGCAGCGCCCGCGCTATCATCCTTGGCATAAGCGACGGAAGTAGTAAGCCCGGAAAGGAAAGAATCCATGGCTTTCGGATGCGCCTCAATAAAACCGCGGCGGGCCACAACGCAGCTTAAAGTAAGGTTGCTGCCTGTTTCCTCGTTCCATACTTCGTCAAGATCAAGCGCCACGCGCACCGCGTCATTTTTGGCCATCACGGCGGAGGCATTCGGCTCGGGCAACATAGCGAGGTCAATCTCCCCGCTCGCCAATAAGGCGGCGACTTCGGCATGCTCGGATTTATAGGCGATTTCCACATTCTCGCCCGGGGTCAGTCCGGCGGCGCGCAGCAGATATTCCAGTATATACTGCGGATTGGCTCCCTGGCCGGCGGCGTAAATCGTTTTCCCCTCGA
The DNA here is from genome assembly GCA_012515255.1 of Clostridia bacterium. Taxonomy (GTDB): domain Bacteria; phylum Bacillota; class Dehalobacteriia; order UBA4068; family UBA4068; genus HGM13862. The sequence goes on from JAAYYR010000182.1 coordinate 2,459, forward strand.
GATCGCCCCGGGAATTAACCTCATCCCCCGCCTCCAGCAGATACAAAGAACCAAAAGCGATCACGGCGACCATTTGCACATCGCCCTTTGTTTTCGCGTACAGCTTGGCCGCCAGATTGGTGGGCATAGCGGCGATATCCGCCGTGCCGCTGCCGATGGCGGCAACGATCTCCTCCGGCGCGCCGACGACGCTGAATTGATAAGCGCCGCTTGTTTCATTATCATCAATCATTTGCGCCATCGCGACTCCAGTAGGGCCTTTAAGCGCCATGACCACTGGTTTCACATCATTTTGCTCCGCGTCAGGATCAGCGCAGGCGGCGACAGCAAATAAAAGCGCGACGGTCAGGGCGGTCAGCAAAAGCCATTTTTTCATCTTATTCCCTCCTCGCAAAAATAAATA
>JAAYYR010000183.1 GCA_012515255.1 Clostridia bacterium
AATTTTGATCGCATGCGTGTCGGGTTGGCTTCATCCGAGCAGATAGAAGCCTGGTCCCACGGCGAAGTCAAAAAACCGGAGACCATCAATTACCGTACCCTGAAACCGGAGCGGGACGGCTTGTTCTGCGAAAGGATTTTTGGACCTACCAAGGACTGGGAATGCCACTGCGGTAAATATAAACGCATTCGTTATAAGGGCATCATCTGCGACCGCTGCGGCGTAGAGGTGACCCGCGCCAAGGTGCGCCGCGAAAGGCTGGGCCATATCAAGCTGGCGGCTCCGGTTTCGCATATCTGGTATTTTAAGGGCATCCCGAGCCGGATGGGGCTTTTGCTCGATATCTCGCCCCGCAATCTGGAAAAAGTGCTCTATTTTGTGTCTTATATAGTGCTTGATCCCGGCGACAGCCAGCTGACATTGCATCAATTGCTCAGCGAGGCTGAATACCGCGAAGCGCGGGAAAAATACGGCGATGATTTCCGGGCCGGCATGGGCGCGCAAGCAGTCAAAGAAATGCTGCAGTCGCTCGATTTAAAACAGCTGGAACAAGAATTACGCAGCGAACTGCGCGAGGTTTCCGGCCAGCGCAGGGTGCGCGGTATCCGCCGCCTGGAAGTGGTGGAGGCATTCATCGCCTCCGGTAATAAGCCGGAGTGGATGATCCTTGACGTGGTTCCGGTAATTCCGCCAGAGCTGCGGCCCATGGTGCAACTGGACGGCGGCCGTTTTGCTACTTCGGATTTGAATGATCTGTACCGCCGTGTGATCAATCGCAATAATCGGTTGAAAAGGCTACTTGACTTAGGAGCGCCCGATATTATCGTGCGCAATGAAAAAAGAATGCTTCAGGAGGCGGTGGACTCCCTGATCGATAACGGCCGCCGCGGCCGGCCGGTCACCGGGCCGGGCAATCGCCCCCTAAAATCGCTTTCCGATATGCTCAAGGGCAAGCAGGGCCGCTTCCGCCAGAATTTGCTTGGCAAACGCGTCGACTACTCGGGCCGTTCGGTAATCGTGGTCGGGCCGGAGCTGAAAATGCATCAATGCGGTTTGCCCAAGGAAATGGCTTTGGAGCTGTTCAAGCCTTTTGTGATGAAACGCCTGGTGCGCGAGGGCCATGCTCATAATATCAAGAACGCCAAGCGTATGGTGGAACGCGCCCGCCCCGAGGTCTGGGATGTGCTTGAGGAAGTCATCAAAGAGCATCCCGTACTCTTGAACCGCGCCCCCACGCTGCATCGCCTTGGCATTCAGGCTTTCGAGCCGGTGTTGGTTGAAGGACGCGCCCTGCAAATTCACCCTCTGGTCTGTACGGCTTATAATGCGGACTTCGACGGCGACCAGATGGCGGTTCATGTGCCGCTTTCTGTGGAGGCCCAGGCGGAAGCTAGGGTGTTGATGCTTTCCTCCAATAATATCCTAAACCCCAAGGACGGCCGTCCGGTGGCTACGCCTACCCAGGACATGGTTCTTGGCTCCTATTATCTCACGATGTCCAAAGAGGGCGCGCAGGGCGAAGACAAAGTCTTTACCGATTATAATGAGGCTTATCGCGCATATATCAATGGCGACGTTGATTTGCATGCGCTGATTGAGGTGCGCTGCCCTGAGGAATGGGACACCCAATGGATTGAAAGAAATGAGGAGGTGCCTCTTGAAACCGATGAGCGGGGGCGTCGCAAGCGCCTGCAAACAACGGTGGGCCGCCTTATTTTCAACTATGAAATTCCGATGGCCCGCGAGATGGGCTACTATAACTGCGGCGTGGACAAAAAAGTGCTGGGCTTGATCGTTGACCGCTGCTATCGCCGCCAGGGTATTTCTTTTGCTTCTGTTTTGCTTGACGGCGTGAAAGCGCTTGGCTTTAAGTATTCCACCAAGGCCGGCATCACTGTGGGCATTGAAGATATTAAGGTGCCGGAAGCGAAAAAGACCATTATGGCCGAGGCCGAGCATCAAGTCCTGGAGGTGGAGAATTTCTATCAGCAGGGCATGGTAAGCGATAACGACCGCTATGCCGAGACAATCAAGATTTGGCAGAAGGCCACCGACGATGTGACCCATGAGCTGATGAATACCCTTGACCAGTTTAACCCTATTTATATGATGGCCAATTCCGGCGCCCGCGGCAATGTGCAGCAGATCCGTCAGCTGGCCGGCGCCCGCGGCCTGATGGCCGACCCCTCCGGCCGTATCATCGACTTGCCGATCAAGGCCAATTTCCGCGAAGGCCTGACGGTTTTGGAATTCTTTATCTCTACCCACGGCGCCCGCAAGGGTTTGGCCGACACCGCCCTGCGCACCGCCGACTCCGGTTATCTGACGCGTCGCTTGGTCGACGTGGCTCAGGAAGTGATCGTGCGCGAGGAAGACTGCGGCGATACCCGCGGCATTTGGGTAGAGGAGATCTCCAATATCGAACCGCTGATCGAGCGCATCGAGGGCCGGGTGCTATGCGGCCCGATTATTAATGAGGAAACCGGCGAGATCATCGGCGAGGCGGGGCAATTTATCACCGAGCAGATGGCGCAGGCCATCGACGCCTATTTGCAGACTAGGCCTAAAAATGAGCGCCGCGTCAATATCCGCTCGGTGCTGACCTGCCGTTCCAAATATGGTATTTGCCGCCAGTGCTATGGCCGCAATCTCGCTAACGGCGACATGGTCGATATCGGCGAGGCGGTCGGCACGATTGCCGCCCAAAGTATCGGTGAACCAGGCACGCAGTTAACCATGCGTACTTTCCATACCGGCGGCGTGGCCGGCGACTATATCACCCAAGGCCTGCCGCGCGTCGAGGAATTATTCGAGGCGCGCAAGCCCAAAGGCCAGGGCCTGATTTCCGAATTCGACGGCCGGGTGCAGATCGGCGAAAACAAGGGCAAACGCGAGATCAAAGTCCTTGGCGTCGACAGTGAAGAAGGACAGGTTTTAGCTGAATATCAGGTTTCTTATGGTTCTACGCTCAAAGTCAGCGACGGCCAGATCATCGAGGCCGGCGATGAGATCACCGAAGGCTCGATTAACCCCCATGATTTGCTTGCCGTCAAAGGCATCCGCGGCGTGCAGATGTATTTGCTGCGCGAGGTGCAGCGCGTTTACCGCCTCCAGGGCGTTGATATCAATGATAAGCATATCGAGATTATGGTGCGGCAGATGCTGAAAAAGGTCAAGGTGGAGGACAATGCCTCGACCGCGCTGCTGCCCGGCTCGATGGTGGACAGCTTTGAATTCGAGCATATCAATGAACAGGCAATCGCGGCCGGCCTGGAACCCGCCACGGCCAAACCTGTGCTGCTGGGCATCACCAAGGCTTCTCTGGTGACGGATTCTTTCCTCTCCGCGGCTTCTTTCCAGGAGACGACCCGCGTTTTGACCGACGCTGCGATCAAGGGCAAAATCGATAATTTGATGGGCCTGAAAGAAAATGTCATCATCGGTAAGCTGATCCCCGCCGGCACCGGCCTTGCACGCTATCGCAATTTGCAAGTGGCCGCGGGCGGACAGGGGCAGGCCACCATTTACGATGATGCGACAAGTCTGGCAGCCAAACAGGGCCATGAGGACGGCGGCTTCTCCGCCGACGCGGTTCCGTATAATGGCGGTGATATCCTGGATCTTGATTTTGACGAAGCCGATCTTGATTTGCTTGATAAATTGCTGGACGGTGAATTGAACGATAATCTGCCGGATGAACAGGATACGGATACTTTGCCAGCCGCTGATGATGTCAGCGAGGACCAAGAGTAAAATAATTATCGGGAAATTCTTGACATGTTGGCAATATCAATGTTAGAATAATAAAGCTTGCTATTTTCTTTTAGTGAAAATGCGCTTTATACAGGGATTATGCCGAAGCAAGGCTAAAGCGACTTTCGCCTTGCCGGCTTCAGCGAACAGGCCCTAATAAAAGCTGTTGGTTAAATGTTTACATTATTATAATTATATTGCGAAAAGGAGGTGAAAGTTTTGTCCACCATCAACCAATTGGTGAGAAACCAAAGGGAAGTAATCCTTAAAAAGACTAATGCTCCGGCGCTTAAGGAATGTCCGCAAAAGCGGGGCGTTTGCACCAGAGTCTATACCACCACGCCTAAGAAGCCCAATTCTGCTTTGCGTAAAGTGGCCCGCGTGCGTTTGACTCATGGCGTGGAAGTTACCGCTTATATACCCGGCATTGGCCATAATCTCCAGGAGCACTCCGTGACCCTGGTGCGCGGCGGCCGTGTTAAGGACCTGCCAGGCGTTCGTTATCATATCATCAGAGGTGCTTTGGATACCGCGGGCGTTGCCAACCGCAATCAGGCGAGAAGTAAATACGGCGCCAAGCGGCCGAAGACCAAAGCCAAAACCAATTAATAATCGGCCCTTGGGCGATTTTGTTGGCAGCTTTAGCATGACAGGGGCGGCAAAAGAGTATGTCCCCATGTCAAAAAGGAGGAAACACCATGCCCCGTCGCGGCAATATCACAAAAATTGAAGTGCTGCCGGATCCGGTATATCATAGCAAAGTCCTGACCAAGTTTATCAACCAGATCATGCTGGATGGTAAAAAGGGCGTTGCTGAAGGTATTGTTTACGGCGCTTTCGATATCATCAAAGAGAAAACCGGCGAATACCCCATAGACGTGTTCAATAACGCCATGAAGAATGTCATGCCGGTGTTGGAGGTCAAGGCCCGCAGAGTCGGTGGCGCCAATTATCAGGTGCCGATCGAAGTGCGCGCCGAGCGCCGTCAGGCTCTTGGTATCCGCTGGCTCGTCGACTATGCGCGCAAGCGCGGCGGCAAAACCATGCAGGAGAAATTGGCCGGCGAACTGATGGACGCCGCCAACAATGCCGGAGCCGCGGTCAAAAAACGCGAAGATACCCATAAGATGGCGGAAGCCAACCGTGCTTTTGCCCATTACCGCTGGTAGGCGAAACTATCCGCATTGCGGATACGCCGCTGCCCGGCTTTGTGCGCCGGAGGCGGCTAGTCTTATTTAGGTGAAATTTTCCTAGGAGTTTTTATGTCAAGGTCATTCCCGCTTACAAAAATTAGAAATATTGGCATCATGGCCCATATCGACGCCGGCAAAACAACGACGACCGAGCGGATTCTTTACTATACCGGTAAAGTCCACCGCATGGGCGAGACGCATGACGGCGCCGCTACCATGGATTATATGGTGCAGGAACAAGAGCGCGGTATCACCATTACCTCCGCCGCTACCACCTGCATCTGGCGCGAGCATCGCGTTAACATTATCGACACGCCCGGGCATGTTGACTTCACTATGGAGGTCGAACGCTCTTTGCGCGTTTTGGACGGCGCTGTAGCGGTATTCTGCTCCGTGGCCGGGGTCGAGCCGCAAAGCGAAACCGTATGGCGTCAGGCCGACCATTACGGCGTGCCGCGTATTGCTTATATCAATAAAATGGACCGGGTGGGCGCTGATTTCGAGCGCGGCCTCACTATGATGCGGGAGCGCCTCGGCGCTACGCCGGTAGCGATTCAACTGCCGCTTGGCAGCGAGGAGAACTTCCGCGGCATCATCGACCTCATTCGGATGCAGGCCGACGTTTATTATGACGCCGAGGGACGCAGCTTTGAGGTGGAGGACATCCCGGAGGATTACCGCGAAAAGGCCGAGCATTACCGCCAGCTATTGCTGGAGGCGGCGGCGGAATATGACGACGAGCTGATGGAGGCCTATCTCGAAGGCGAAGCTGTCAGCGAGGAGATGCTAAGGCGCGCCCTGCGCCGCGGCACGCTTTCCACCGGCATTAATCTGGTGCTTTGCGGCTCCTCATTCAAAAACAAGGGCGTGCAGCAACTGCTGGATGCGGTAATTGATTTCCTGCCCTCGCCCGCCGACGTACCGCCGATTGAGGGCGTTGACTGGAATGGTAATACAGTGACCCGCGGCAGCTCCGATGACGAGCCTTTCGCGGCGCTGGCATTTAAAATTATTACCGATCCTTTCCAGGGCAGGCTGACATTTTTCCGGGTTTATTCCGGAATGCTCGCATCCGGCTCCGCGGCTTATAATAGCAGCAAGCAAAAACGGGAGCGGGTAGGGAAATTCCTGCTGATGCATGCCAATCACCGCGAGGAAATCTGCGAAGCCCGCGCCGGCGATATTCTCGCTGTCGGCGGCTTGAAGCATACCATGACCGGCGATACCCTATGTGATGAAAAGCATCAGTTGATCCTGGAGCCGATCGAGTTTCCTGAGCCTGTGATCAATGTGGCGATCGAGCCCAAGACAGCCGCGGACCAGGAGAAAATGACTCTGGCCCTGCGCAAGCTCTCTGAAGAAGACCCGACTTTCCGCATGCATACAAATGCCGAGACCGGCCAGATGATCATTGCCGGCATGGGCGAACTGCATTTGGAGATCATTGTCGATCGTCTGTTGCGCGAATTCCGCGTCGGGGCCAATGTGGGCCGGCCGCAAGTGGCCTACAAAGAAACGATCACCGTGCCCTGTCGTGGCGAGGGCCGCTTTGTGCGCCAATCCGGCGGCCATGGCCAA
>JAAYYR010000184.1 GCA_012515255.1 Clostridia bacterium
TAGAAAACGTAAATGCTTTATAAATCGGATACCCTCCCGCCGGTAATTTAAACATACGCGGGTTTAAACGATTATATGCTCAACCGCGTTTTTTGTCTGTATAGCGACTTGATTTTAAGATACCAATTTAATATCGACCACAGATATTTCTTTGGCCGGCACAACCCCGCTTGATCATGATTATCTAAAAGCGTCACCCGATAAACAGGCGACGCAGATTTTCCCATATCGCTATCATTGCCTGCCCCGCCGGGCTGTCGGGATAATCGGCGATGCTGTGACAATTGTTCACGGCCCGTATAACCGTCTCGTCAAAAGGGATCAAGCCGATAACAGGGATTCGCAGCTCATGGCAATAAGCCTTGATTTGCTCGGTATGGGGCAAATTTATATCGAATTTGTTGACGCAGACCGCGCATTGTACATCAAGATATGCGGCTGTATCGATAATCCGCTTCAGATCATGTATGCCGGATATGGTCGGCTCGGCGACGATCAGCACCAGATCAACGCCAGCGACCGAAGCGATGACCGGACAGCCGATACCGGGTGAGCCGTCTATAATCGCCAGACCGCACTCAGGCGCTTCCCTCATTAGCCGCTGCTTGACCGCTGTAATCAGCTTGCCCGGCGCGCCGCTGCCCATTTTGAGCCGCGCCGTAGAAAAGACCTTGCCGTCGCCTTGATAAAGCATCTGCTCGCCGGCGATATGATCTTGCATGGTAATCGCCTGCGCCGGGCAAATTGCCGCGCAAACCCCGCAGCCTTCGCATGCGAACTCATCAACCGCAAAGCCGCTGATTGCCGCAAAACGGCAGTTTTGCTCGCATTGGCCGCAGCGCGTACATCGCGAAGCATCGATCAGCGCTTTTTTGAAGCCATAATAAGCTGTTTTTTCCGGCTCGGATAGGCGCGGCGCCACCAGATGCAGATTGGGCGCGTCAACATCGCAATCCGCATAGGCGCGGCTTTGGCACAGTTGTATGAGCGCGCCGGCCACCGTGGTTTTGCCGGTGCCGCCCTTGCCGCTTAGGATCAGCAGTTGTTGCATCATGACGCCTCCCTTTTGATGTCGGCCAGCAGTTTTTCAAATAGCTCCCGGTATTGCTCATGCTCGCGCGCCACAATATGTCCCGTGGAATTGAGCTGCGCTAATTGCTCGTCATAGGGAATTGCGGCCAGGATATTGATGTGCTGCTCGACGCAAAAGCGCTCGGCCGGATTTGCCGCTGGCAGGCATTTATTAAGCACCACGCCGAACGGCTTTTTAAATAGCCGCACAAGTTCCGTTACCATGGACAGGTTATGAACGCCAAAAAGCGTCGGCTCAGCCACCAATACGCAGTAGTCGGCTTTTTGAATGCTTTCCATTACAATGCACGCGCTGCCGGGCGGGCAATCGATTATAATATCATTGTCCTCGGGCAGCTTGTCCATAAGGCTTTTGATAATCGGCGCACCGGACGCCTCGCCTGTATGCAGATAGCCCGTAAGAACTTTGACGTCGCCGGCCTGTCCTTCCTCGACGACGCCGATAACCCTTGCTTTTTCCGTGATTGCTTTTGCGGGGCAAATAAGAGCGCAGCCGCCGCAGGAATGACAGATCGTGTTAAAAACCAGCA
>JAAYYR010000185.1 GCA_012515255.1 Clostridia bacterium
AAAGTTGCTGAGCAGGCAGCGCCCCGAATAAGAGATGCACATAGCGCCGTGGATAAAGACTTCCGCCTCAATGCGGGAACAGCGGGCAATCTCCGCCGCCTCCGCAAGGCTTAGCTCGCGGGCTAAATTGACCCGGCTCAACCCTTGGCCGCGCCAGAACTCGGCGGCCTGCCAATTAGTCGTATTAACCTGGGTGCTTAAATGCAGCGGCAAGTTCGGGGCATAATCACGAGCCAGCTTGATCAGCGACGGGTCGGAGATGATCAGGCCATGCGGCTCCAGCGCAGCCAGGCGGCTCACATATAGCGGTAGCGCGGCCAGCTCTTGATTGCGCAAATAGGCGTTGAGCGCCACATAAAGCTTTTTGCCTGCGGCGCGGGCCAATGCGATGGCCTCCGCCATCTGCTCCGATTTAAGGCCGGAGCTTTGGCGCAGCGAATAGGGGCCGGCGCCGATATAGGCCGCATCCGCGCCATAAGCATAGGCAAAGCGCAGCTTTTCCAGGTCGCCCGCCGGCGCAAGCAGCTCCGGCTTAGGTGCGAGCAGCTCCGGCTGTGGCGGCAATGCCGCCCGGCGCTGTTTATTGATCGCCTTCATGATAGGCGGCGTGCTCCTCAAATGTGACGCTGAAACGATGCGAGCCGTCGGTCTTGGCGCGGAAATAAAGATAATCGCTGATCGTCGGGTTGAGCGCGGCCTCAAGAGAGGCTTTACCGGGGCAGGCAATCGGGCCCGGCGGTAATCCCGCGTAAACATAGGCATTATAGGGATTGTCGATTTGCGTATCCCTATTCGTGAGCCGCTCCTTGGGCTCGCCGAGAATAAATTGCACCGTGGCGCAGGATTCCAGCTTCATGCCCAAGGCCAACCGCTTGTAGAATACGCCGGCGATCAAAGGCCGGTCCGCAGCTACCTGCGCTTCTTTCTCCACGAGAGCGGCCATGGTCACTACGTCGTAAACGCTATGCTCGGCAGCCGCCGCCAACTTGTCAAAACCATTGTCCCGCCATACGGAGGCGAATTGCGCGAGCAGCATATCGATGATATCCGCTTCGCTCCATTTGGGGTCGATCCAATAGGTATCAGGGAAAAGGAAGCCCTCGAGCCGGGTGGCGGGGGCAATCTCCGTACCCTGGGCCGGTATATATTCATACTGGGAAAAGTCGCCGGTTGCGGCGTATTGCAGATAATTATCCACCGTGCCAAAGCCGGCATTGGCTAAGGTCTGGGCGATCTGCTTCACCGTCAATCCCTCGACAATCGTGACCTGCATCTCGCCCTTGCCATGAATGGCGCCGGAAAGCAATTGATTGCAGACAGCCTCGATATTCCATTTGCCGGCGCTAAATTGATAAGTCCCGGCCTGGAAATGATTGTCCATTTTATTCATTCGCGCGTACAGGCGGAAATATTGTTCGCTTTTGATCAGTCCGGCTTGATATAGCTGATCGGTGATAGCAACTGTACTGCTGCCTTCCGCCACGATAATTTCTCTATCCTCATCTATGGTCATATCGCCGCCCAGGACGACTAAAGCGGCGAGTGAGCCGATTAATAAAACCAATAGTACCGCCAAAGCGATCAACAAAGCTTTTCTTTTCTTCATACTGCTACCCCCATTCCGTATTATTATAGCATAACGGAACTTTTTCGACAATCAGCCGCGGATGAATTTTCCCCCATCCTTCACAACCGCGCCTGCGACCAAAAGCAAACGGGCTTGCCCCCAAGTCGCACTTGGGAAAGCAAACCCGTCAGGTATTACAAGCAAAGACCAATCAGGCCGGCCTTATTCATTGGTATAGGGCAGCAGGGCGACGATGCGCGCCCTTTTAATCGCCTCGGTCAGCTCACGCTGATGTTTGGCGCAATTGCCGGAAATGCGGCGGGGCAGGATTTTGCCGCGCTCCGTAATATATTTACGCAGTTTGGCGGTATCCTTATAATCAATGAATTCGGACTTATCAGCGCAGAAGCTGCAAACGCGGCGGCGTCCCCGACGAGGGCCTCTGCCGCGACCGCCGAAATCACGGTCGCCGCGATCGCCACGCGGGCCGCGGCCGTTTCTTTCTTCAGCCATGGTATTTCCTCCTTTTCGCTAAAATCAAGGATCTGTATGCAATCATAATGTCCGGAAGGCAGATTCCCGCAGGCCAGGCCTAATAACGGGAAACAATCACCACCGGCTGTTTTGATGTTTGAACACAGGTTCTAAAAAGGTAAATCATCATCGCCGACCATGTCGGCGTCATTACTCTGATAAAAGGGGCCGCTGTCGCGAGGCTCCGCGGGCGGCGGCGCGCTGCCGCTGTCCTTGGGCGACAGGAAACGCACATCCTCGGCCACCACTTCGGCCGCTTTACGCCTGCTGCCGTCTTTAGCATCATAAGAACGGATTTGCAAGGAGCCGTCCACCGCGGCTAATTTCCCGCGGCCCAGATAATTATGGCAGGTCTCGGCCAATTGCCGCCATACTACCACGTCGATGAAATCGGTTTCGCGCTCGCCATCAGCGTTCTTATAGCGGCGGTCCACAGCCAAAGTAAACGAGCCAACCGCGATACCGCTTTTAGTATAGCGCAATTCAGGGTCGGCAGTCAGCCTGCCGATCAAAATGATCCGATTCAGCATGATGTCCTCCTTATCCCTCTTATGCCTACTCGCCGATACGGGTCACCAGATAACGCATGACCTCGTCGGCGATTTTGAAGTTACGTTCGATTTCCCGCGGCAATTCCGGGGAACCGTTGATCCGCATCAAAACGTAATAGCCTTCGCGAATCTTATCGATCTCAT
>JAAYYR010000186.1 GCA_012515255.1 Clostridia bacterium
AGCGTATTGCGCATCTGATTCCGCAGGTCGTGGATATTGCCGTCGGCGAGTTTTTCCGGGGTGCAAAGTGCCACCGCTTTTTCTTTCATCTCGCCGATAATATGCTCATATTCCTTCTCAAATATGAATCCCCGCGAATATATTTCCGGGCCGGCAATGATACGCGGTTTTTTCTGCTTGGTATAAATCAATGAAAGCACGATTACGCCGCTTTCCGAAAACAGGCGGCGGTCTTTCAAGACGGTATTACCCACATCGCCGACGCCCAAGCCGTCAATCAACACGATGCCGCTAGCGACGCTGCCATTGATGCGGCAATGGCGGCGGGACAGCTCAAGAATTTGGCCGTTTTCGAGAATAAAGGTATTCTCCTCCGGCATTCCTAGTTGCTGCGCAAGTAAGGCATGCTTGTACAGCATCCTGTATTCGCCGTGGATCGGCATAAAGAAACGCGGCTTAACCATATTGAGCAGCATTTTCAGTTCTTCTTTGCAGGCATGGCCTGAAACGTGAATACCAGCAGAGCGCTCATGAATCACATTGGCGCCCAAACGGAAGAGGTTGTCCACTGTTTTGGCCACGGTACGCTCATTGCCGGGAATAGGGGTTGCCGAGATGACGACAGTATCGCCCGGCAATATCTGTACTTGCCGGTGCGCGCCGCTGGCCATGCGGGTTAGGCCGCTTAATGGCTCACCCTGGGAGCCGGTTGTGATGACGACCACTTTCTCCGCGGGCAGTGAATTAATCTTATCTATATCAATGAGGATATTGGGCGGGATATCGAGATATCCAAGAGGCCCTGAGATCGCCACCATGTTCTGCATACCGCGCCCCACCACCGCTACCTTGCGGTTTGTGCGCTCAGCAGCCCATAGCACCTGCTGCACGCGATGCACATGGGAAGCGAAGCTGGTAACGATAATGCGGCCTTTGGCGGAATAAAAGATTTTCTCAAAGCTATAGCCCACGGTGCGCTCGCTTTCGGAGAAGCCTTCTTTTTCAACATTGGTGCTATCCGAAAGCAGCAGCAATACGCCTTTTTCACCGAGCGCCGAGATACGGCCGAAATCCATAAATTTGCCGTCAATCGGCGACATATCCATTTTAAAATCGGAAACGATCAAAATGGTCCCGACCGGCGTATGCACAGCCATACCCATGCTATCCGGGATGCTATGGGTAAGGCGGAAAAATTCTACTTTGAAGGGACCGATCTCTACTTCTTCCCGCGGCGCGACCTGCCGCAAATCCGCGTTAACCTTATTCTCAACCAGCTTACCTTTGAGCAGTCCTAGGGTCAGGGTAGAGCCATAAACCGGAGCCTGGATGTCTTTCAACACATAAGGCAGGCCACCAATATGGTCTTCATGAGCATGGGTAAGGCAGAAACCAAGCACATTATTGCGGTGTTCAACCAGATAGCTATAATCCGGAATCACCAAATCAATGCCGAACATGCCGTCTTCGGGAAAAGCCAGACCGCCGTCGACGACGATAATATCTTCCCCGTACTGGATCACCGTCATATTTTTGCCGACTTCGCCCAAGCCCCCAAGGGGAATGACTTTGAGCCGGTATTCGCCGCCTTTGCCGCTTTTAACTTGGCTAACCTGGCGGTATCTATTCTGCGAGGACGCCAGGGGATTGGCGATAAAAGATTGCGATGGGGAAACCTGATCATCATTCAAATTGGCGTTGATGATGACCTTTTTCGTCTTTCTGGGCCGGCGCTCAGTGCTGTCTTTTACCTCGCTATTTTGCTCCGTGTTATTGGGGCGCGCTGCGGGCTTCCTCCCCCGCCGATGTGCTTGTCCGCCTTCGGCATTGCCGTTGGCCTGTTTTTTTTCGTTTTTCACCTCAGGAGCATCAACTGCCCGCACCCTATCCTTGGTATCCGTCTGCTCCGCGGCCATCATCTTTTCGATGTCGCGGTTAACCATAACGTCAACACCCTTAATCCTTTCAGTATGCAAGGTGCGGATATTGTTATCCGGCGCGGAACCCTGAGGCTTTTTTTCTTCGTTCATATAATTCTCCTATTCTATTTTGCTGTGCAAAACAATTAAACGCGCACCAAAAACAGGCTTCCCGTTTTGGCGCCGTTGAGTTTAAGTATGGGCAATATATATATTATTCCCCCGTTTTGGCGAGGGTAAACTCCAAATGTATATCGTAATATTTAACCTATTAATATTTGGCGTAATCAAACAATCCCGGCTAAATGATACTTACCAGGCGGTGAAATCCAAGTTAGCAAATTACTATAAATTTAAGCTCATCGCTATATATACGCTAAATCAGGCCAATTTCTTGCAGCATTTTATCCAGGGCGGCTTGATGGGCGCCGCTCGCTTCGACAAGCGGCAGGCGGCAGGGGCCCACGTTCAAGCCGATGCGGTTCAGGCAATACTTGAGCGGTATCGGATTGCTGCAAATGAAAAGCTTGCGGAAAACCTGAAAATATTGCTGATGCAGCTCCAAAGCCCTGGTATTGTCGCGCTCGTCAAAGGCTGTCACCA
>JAAYYR010000187.1 GCA_012515255.1 Clostridia bacterium
ATAAATATAGCCTTTCTTGGCCATGGCTCCGAAAGCCCCTAATTGGATGGCCTCGAAATCTGGCGTTAGCGTCAAATAAGGGTTGTCCCAGTCGCCGATCACACCCAGACGCCGGAATTCCCCTTTTTGGATATCAACATATTTTAGCGCATATTCCTTGCAGCGCTCCCGGAACTCCGCCTTACTGACTTTATTGCGGTTTAGCCCCAAGTCCTTGATCGCCTTCTGCTCGATCGGCAATCCATGGGTATCCCAGCCCGGCACATAGGGCGCGTCATAGCCGCTCATGGACTTATATTTGACGATCATATCCTTTAATACTTTGTTCAGCGCATGCCCCAGATGAATATCGCCGTTGGCATAAGGCGGCCCGTCATGCAAGATGAATTTCGGCTTGCCGGCGCTTTTCTCTCTCAAAACCCGGTAGATATTCATTTCATCCCAACGGGCGAGGATTTCCGGCTCCTTTTGCGGCAAATTCCCCCGCATCGGAAAATCGGTTTGCGGCAGATTAAGCGTCGCCGCGTACTCCGCCTTATTGTCATTGTCCTGTTTTACCATATGGTTACCTACACCTTTCCTCTGGGTATCTGCGAATAAATAAAGCTTTTCGCTATTGGAACGAAAAGCCGTTAGCTGTGACGCAATCCTTTAGCGAGTTCTAAAACCGCAGTATAATGCGGATGATAATCGTTTCGAGCAACTGCAAAACAATAAAAGCGAGTATAGGCGATAGATCAAGGGGAAAGCTGGGTCTGGGCGGAAACAAGCGCCGGAAAATCGACATCACCGGTTCGGTGACGTCATAGACAAAGCGGGTAAAAACATTATCGCTTACCCTGATCCAAGAAAAAATCACACGCGCAAAGAGCAAAAAATAATAGACACCGAACACAACGCGGACCAAGCTGATGATTGAGATCGGATTACCCCCCCTTGGCTCAAGCTAAATTTTTAGGAGCGCAGCCATTGATTGGAGGAAAAGCGCTCGTCGTCGGCAAAATCCTCGGCCTCAAAACTGCTGTCCCCCTCCATGATTTGACCGCTTACATCCACCTGCGCGGAGCTGAAAATGAAGGTGCCGCCAGAGACCTTGCGCGGCACGCCGTCCAGAGCAAAAGCCGCGCCGGAAAGAAAATCGACCATTCTTTGCGCTACTGCCTTGTCCATATCCTCAAAATTGACCACGGCAATTTTGCGCTCCTTGATATGGCGGGCGATGTCTTGCATATCATCATAAGTCACTGCCTTGAAAAGAACAATCTCCAGATTTTCGGCATTTTTGCCCCTGGCGGGTACGGTAATCAAATTAGATTTTTTCGCCGTCTTTTTCAAATCGCCGTAATTATATTTATCGGGGGAGGGATTGTTCTTTGCGACAGGCTCCGCAAAGGAACTTTGTTCTTCAATATCATTATCATTCTTAAAGAAAAAATCGCTCACTTTGTCCATGATTCCTGCCATTGAGCTATCCCCTTCCTGATGATGCAAAATATACTATCTGCATTAGTTCTAGTCGCACAGGATAATTCCTGCTTAAATCGATGAAATCGCGGGAAAATTTATCCCCTTGCGCCAAAGATGCAGCTGCCTACCCGCACTATATTCGCGCCTTCTTCCACGGCGATCGGATAATCATAGCTCATGCCCATGGAAAGATAGCGTAAATCCAGATGCGGCCAGTTCTTGCCTTTCTCGCGCAGGAAAAGACGGCGCAATTCGGCGAATACAGGCCGGATCTGCTCCGGCTCCGTTACATGCGGCCCGATGGTCATCAGCCCCTGGACACATACATGCTGATAATCGCGCATCGCCGCCAGGAAATCCGCTAGCTCTTCGCGATGGATGCCGCTTTTTGTCTGCTCCTCGGCGATATTAAGCTGCACCAAGACATTGCTG
>JAAYYR010000188.1 GCA_012515255.1 Clostridia bacterium
CGCACCTCATAACCATCGCTGACGATAGCCGCCGCTGTTTCATCACAACTGGATTCTATGGCCAGGATCATTACCATCCTTTTGTTTCCCTTTCATCTTTTATTCGCGCTTTGGTCTCGGCCGCGCTGTCTACTCGCCCGCCACAGGTCCTGGCAGCTCCAGCCACATGATCAAAGCGTCGTCCGGCGGCTCATCATAATAGCCGGGACGCAGACCCTTCGTTTCAAAGCCGAGCTTATGATACAGGCGGCAGGCGGCTTGATTATGCCGCCGCACCTCCAGCGTCATTCGGGTCGCGCCCTCGGCCAGGCAAAAAGTGATCAGCCGCCGCATCAGCAATTCGCCCCAGCCCTGGCGGCGATAGTTGGGATGCACCGCCACATTGACGATATGACCTTCGTCCACAATCAGCCAGTAACCGGCAAAAGCGATCAGCCGCTCCCCCGCGAAAAAGCCGATATAGCGGGCCAGCTGATTCTCGCCCAGTTCCTCCAGGTAAGCATCGCGGCTCCAGGGGCGGGAAAAGGCCAGCCGGTCAAGATATAAAACAGCATCCGCGTCGGCAAGCTGCAGACGGCGCATGCTGATTTGCTCCGCATCAGGCACGGCGCTCAGCCTCCAGACGCTTTTCTTCCGCTTCCGACAAGCGCAAATATACCGGCAATAAAGCCGCGGGCTCCACGACAGCGCCGGCCAGATATTGGACGGCGGCCAGACGCGCGGCGGCCGCGGCGAAAAAAAGCTGATTGCCTTGGGCAGGCAAACGAAAATTATCTTTTAGCTCCCGCCGCAAAAGCGGCTCATAAGTGAGCAGGGCGTCCCCGGCCAGCAGGACCGGCTGATTGAGCCGCGCCAATTCGCGCGCCAAAGTGTCCGGGCCGACCGCGCGGTCAGGGCTTAACCGTTCGCCGCCGCGATACAGCGCCGTATAGACCTCATTACGCCGCGCGTCGCAGATAGGCGCGATATAGTCCGCGGCTTCGGCCCCTCCGGCCGCGGTGGCGGCAATCGCGTCGAGGGTGGAAACCCCAACCAGCGGCTTGCCGCAGGCTTGTCCCCAGGCTTTGACCGTGGCAAGCCCAATACGCAGCCCGGTAAAGCTGCCGGGGCCGACGGTCGCGGCAAAAGCGTCAAAATCGGCAAAAGTAAGATGATTGTGTCGCAGCAAATCATCGACAAGGGGCAGCAATTCCAGGGAATGATTACGCCCCGAATCAACGCCGCCGCTGGCCAGCACTTCTCCCTCGGCGAATATAGCCGCGGATAGCGCCCGCCCCGAGGTATCTATGGCCAATAGCTTCATGTTTTCACCTCTTTGCGCCTAATAGCTGAAAGCCTCGTCGATCCAGCCTTGTTTTTCCCGGTCATAGATGATTTCCAGCAGTCTTTCATGCTGGCCCGCGCCCAGAGAAAAATAGATTTTTATCGTATCCTCAGGCAGCCACGGCTCTATATAGCCCGGCCACTCGACATAGGATACATTGGCCGCGGCAAAGCAGTCCTCAATGCCGGTCAAAGCGATCTCCTCCTCGGGCAGCCCCTCCAAACGGTAAGCGTCGATATGCGCCAGCGGCGGCTCGCCGGGATAAATGCGAAAAATGACATATGTGGGGCTGTTTACGCTGTCCTCAATGCCCAGGCCCCGCGCCAGCCCGGCGGCAAAGCAGGTTTTGCCCGTGCCCAGCTCGCCATAGGCGGCGATCACCGTGCCGGGCGGCGCATGGCGGCCGAGCCGCCGCGCGACCACAGCGGTCTGATCCGTTGATTTGCTTGTGATCAAGCGGCTCGTTTTAGTCATCGCCCGCCTGCTCCCCTGCCTGCTCCGCCACTGCAGGCATTGCGTCGCCAGCCTCAGCCGCCGCAGCGGCCGCCTCGCGCGAGGCTTTGCGGTATTTAATCGTATCGACAAAGTCGCGAAAAATACCGGAAATCGGCAGCAGCGTCTCCGGATGCCATTGCAGACCGACGCTATAACGGCCGGGGTCGCGCGCCACAATGGCCTCGATCACCCCGTCCGGCGCGACAGCCGCGGGAACCAGCTCTTGCGCCAGCCTTTTGATCGCCTGATGATGGGAGCTGTTGACGATAATATCCTCACCCAACAGTTCGGCGAGCCGCTCATCGCTGATACGCACAGGGTGACTGCCTTTTTTCATGCTCTCGTTCTGGCGGTGATTGATGCGCTCAAAACCGGCATAGGCCAAATCCTGGTAAATGCTGCCGCCCAAAGCGATATTCAGCCCCTGGATGCCGCGGCAAATAGCCAGTATCGGCAGCTCTTTTTGCCAAGCGGCGCGAATGAGAGCCAGCTCAAAAATATCGCGCTCCGGCTCGCTATCGCATTCCACCGGCTCGGGCAGCTCGCCGAACAGCTCGGCGGCGAAATCGCCGCCGCCGGTCAAAAGCAGGCCGTCCAGATGCTTTAGATAATCGCCGACCAAAGCCTCGCCGACGATTGGCAGCAGCACAGGCAAGCCGCCCGCCATCTCAATGGCGCGGATATAATCGCGGCGCAGTTTAATGCCTTCATATTCCGGGTATTGGCTAACGGTAATGCCTATTTGGGGACGCATGCCCATCGGTCCTTTCTGATTATGCTATCGGGGCGCTTATTCAAGCTCAAAGCTGCCTGTATAGAGTCGGTAATACTTTCCTTGCAGGTCCAGCAACTCCTGATGATCGCCTCTTTCGATAATCCGCCCCTGCTCAATCACCATAATGGCATTGGCGTTACGCACCGTGGAAAGGCGGTGGGCGATCACGAATACAGTGCGCCCCTCCATCAGTTTATCCATACCCTGCTCGATTAGTGACTCTGTGCGCGTGTCGATGCTGCTCGTCGCCTCGTCCAAAACCAGCACCGGAGGATCATTGACCGCGGCGCGGGCAATAGCCAGCAGTTGGCGCTGGCCGGCGGAGAGATTGGCGCCGTCGCCGCTGATCACCGTATCATAGCCTTGCGGCAGATGGCGGATAAAATAATCGGCATTGGCGAGCTTGGCCGCTGCCAGCACTTCCTCATCCGTGGCCGCGAGACGCCCGTAGCGAATATTCTCGCGCACCGTGCCGGTAAAAAGATGCGTATCCTGCAAGACCATGGCCAGCGAGCGGCGCAACTCGCTTTGGCGGATGTCGCGGATATCCACGCCGTCATAGGTGATCGAGCCTTGCTCGATATCATAAAAGCGGTTGAGCAGATTGGTGATGGTGGTCTTGCCGGCGCCGGTGCTGCCCACGAGAGCGATCTTTTGCCCCGGCTTGGCATAAAAGCTTACCTGGTGCAAAACAGGCTTGCCCGCCACATAGGAAAAATCCACATCATGAAAACGCACGTCGCCGTGTAAAGCAATTAAGCTTGACGAGCCGTCCGGCAGCGTTTTTTTCCAGGCCCATTGCTCGCTGCGCTCCGGCGTTTCCTGCAGTCCGCCCTGCGCGTCCGGCCGCACATTGACAAGCTCCACTGTGCCGCGATCCTGTTCCAGCGGCTCATCCATAAGGCGGAAAATACGCTCCGCGCCGGCCAGGGCGTTTAATATGGCGTTGAATTGCTGCGAAATAGTGGCGATCGGCATGGAGAAATTGCGCGTATATTGCAAAAAGCTGCCGATGCTGCCCAAATCAAGCCGGCCGCTGATCACCATTGCCGCGCCTACCACGGCGACGAGCGCATAGTTGAGATAAGAGAGATTGCCCATCACCGGCATGAGGATATTGGCGAAAGTATGGGCGTTTTGCGCCGCGTGAAACAGCTCCCCGTTCAGTTGATCGAATTCCTCTATCGTCTGCTGCTCATGGTTGAAAACCTTGATCACCTTGATACCGGTGACGCGCTCCTCGATATAGCCGTTGATTTTGCCCAGCTCCCGCTGCTGGCGGATAAAATAGCCGGCGGAGCGGCGGCCGATCAAGCGGGCGGCGACCAGCATCAATACCAGCATCACCACAACCAGCAAAGTAAGCAGCGGGCTTAAAACGAGCATCATGATAAAGACGCTGATAATAGTCAGCAGGCCGTTGAATAATTGCGGCAGGCCCTGAGAAAGCATCTCGCGCAGGCTGTCCGTATCATTGCTGTAGCGGCTCATCAG
>JAAYYR010000189.1 GCA_012515255.1 Clostridia bacterium
GCGGTATTTCCAATCCCAAAATATTGCCCTTACAGATGGCAGCCAGGTCATGACAACGCCAGGCCAGGCAAATGACGCCGCTCAAGCGCCCGCCGCCGCCGATTACCGGCTGGACGACGCCTATGCCGCCGAAGTAATTCGCCTGGTCAATATCGAGCGTGCTAACGCCGGTTTGGACAAGCTGACCGCTGATCAAAGCCTCTGCGAGGCCGCGAAGATCCGCGCGAGCGAGATTCGAAGCAATTTTAGCCATACCCGCCCCGATGGCAGCAGTTGCTTTACTGCCCTCTCCGAGGTCAGCGCTTCCTATACCAGCGCCGGAGAGAATATCGCCATCGGCCAAGGCAGCCCGGAAGAGGTCGTTAAGGCTTGGATGAACAGTCCCGGTCACCGCGCCAATATCCTTGATTCCTCCTTTGGCCGTATCGGCGTAGCTTCCTTGGCCAATAATGGCGGCAATTACGGCGGCTATGCCTGGGCGCAATTTTTTGCCAATTAATAACGCCCCGCAAAAAAATAAGATATCTGCTTGATCAGTAATATCCCCAGCAAGGGAGCCGCGTTTGCGGCTCCCTTGCTTTATGGCAAATCCTTCTCGTCCTGGCACCAAAATAGGCCTATCTCATAATCTAAAATAGACAAAAAAACACATAAAAAGGAGGCTCGCAAATGAAGAACTGTCCGGGCGTTGTCATGCCCTGCGGGGAGGACTGCCCCTTAGCAGGCTATGGCTATGTCGCCATTCAAGATCCACAGCGTTTCTATGACCCGCCGTCCGCCTTTATCGCCGGCACCATTTTTCCCGATCTGGTTATTCCTAAAGGCAAATATGGCCCAAATGAAAACATATTTGCCCGGCCATAAAGACAAAAGGGGGTAAGGATATGAACGCCGAGCAAGCGGCTATGCTGAGCAATTTGCAACAAATAGGCCTGACCATGGATGATTTGCGCATTTATCTTGACACGCATCTTTATGATGATTACGCAGTCGCCCTATTCAACAAGAATGCCCGCGACTATGCGGCGCTGGCCAGGGAATATAGCCGTCGTTTTGAGCCGCTCAATGCTACATCCGAGATGCCGAACGACGAAGAATGGGCCTGGGGACTCGGTGATTTTCCCTGGGACTTTTAGGAGGGTTATGAAATGTGGGTTTATGAAAAAAAGCTGCAGTATCCGGTTAAAATCACCAATACCAATCCCCGCCTGGCCAAGCAGTTAATCAGCCAATATGGGGGGCCGGACGGGGAATTGAGCGCCGCCTTGCGCTATCTCAATCAACGCTTCACCATGCCGACCAATAATACCAAAGGGCTTGTGACCGATATCGGTACCGAAGAATTGGCTCATCTTGAGATCATCGGCACCATGGTCTATCAATTAACCCGCGACGCCGACCGCGAACAGATACTGGAGGCCGGGTATGATTCGGTGGTGGATCATGGGCGGGGCTTATTTTATGTCAGCGCCACCGGCGTACCCTGGACGGCTACATATATCCAGGCCAAGGACGACCCGATCGCCGACCTCATCGAGGATATGGCGGCGGAGCAAAAAGCCCGCGCCACCTATAATCATCTCATGAGCCTCACCGACGACCCCAGCGTCCTCGATGTGCTACGCTTCCTGCGCGAGCGGGAGATCGTCCATTTCCAGCGTTTTGGCGAGGCCCTCGTGCAGGTGCAGGAAAACTATGCCTGCAAGAAAGTGTTTTAAGAATAGCCGGCAGGGCAGCTTTGGCCCTGCTAAGCGCGAAAAAGAGGGGCGCGCGCTTCAAGCGTATGCCCCTCTTTTTATTTATCCATACACCGGCTTTATTTTTACACCGGCTTTATTTCTCGAACAGGCTGCCCGTATCCCCGGCATCCTCCTCATCCTCATCGCGCGACATGACTTTAGCCATATCAACCACTGCGTCGCCCTCATCCAGCTTGATCACGCGCACGCCCTGGGCGTAGCGTCCCTGCATAGAGATGTCGTCGACATTGATGCGGATGATGATGCCCTCGCGGGAGATGATCATCATCTCATCGCCCGGACGCACCACCTCGATCGCGATCAGTGCGCCGGTCTTTTCATTGCAGCGCATGGCGTAAACGCCCTTGCCGCCGCGGCGCGTATTGCGGAAATCAATAAGCGGCGTGCGCTTGCCATAGCCGTTTTCCGACAGTACCAGCAATTCGCCGTTTTCCTGCATGCTGTCCAGCGACACTACATAATCGTCTAGGTCGAGCATGATGCCGCGTACGCCGCGGGTGGCGCGGCCCATGGGGCGCACATCCGACTCATTAAAGCGGATCGCCGCGCCCTTGCGCGTGGAAAGCAATATCTCCTCGTCGCCATTAGTCAGTTTGACGCCGATCAGGCTGTCGCCTTCATCCAGATTGATGGCGATCAGGCCGTCGCGGCGCGTGCTGTCGTATTCGGCAAGCACGCTCTTTTTCACCACGCCGCCGGCAGTCGCCATAAACAGGTACTGGTCTTCAGTGTATTCCTTGATCGGGATTACCGCGGTCACCTCGTCCTCACCGGTCAGCGAAAGCAGATTGACAATGGCGGTGCCTTTGGCCTGACGTCCGGCCTCGGGGATTTCATGGACTTTTAGCCGGTAAGCGCGGCCCTTGCAGGTGAACACCATCAGATAATGATGCGTGGTGGTGATGAAAAGCTGCTCCACAAAATCCTCCTGCTTCGTGGTCATGGCGGTGACGCCGCGACCGCCCCGCCGCTGCTGGCGGTAGGTGTTCGTATTGAGCCGCTTAATATAGCCGCTATTGGTGATGGTAATCACCATATCCTCCTCGGCGATCAAATCCTCATCGCAAAGCTCGCCCTCGTCACGGGTGATGATCGTGCGGCGGTGGTCGCCATATTTGGCCTGCAGTTGCAGCAACTCGTCTTTGATGATATATAGCACCAGCTTTTCATTATTCAAGACCTCGGTCAAATAAGCGATGGTCTTGATCAGCTCTTTATATTCCGCATCCAGCTTTTCCCGCTCCATGCCCTGCAAAGCGCGCAGCTTCATCTCCAAAATAGCCTGCGCCTGCAGCTCGGAGAGGCTAAAGCGTTCCATCAGCTTTTCTCTGGCGTCATGATGCGATGAGCGGATGGTGGCAATCACCTCGTCGATAAAATCAAGGGCGATTTTCAAGCCCTCGACAATATGAGCGCGGGCCTGCGCTTTCTCCAGATCGAAGCGGGAGCGGCGCACGATCACCTCTTCCTGATGGCGCAGATAATGCTCCAGCATTTCCTTGAGGCTTAGCACCCGCGGTACACCGCCCACCAGCGCCAGCATAATAATGCCGAAGCTTGTCTGCAACTGCGTATGCTTATACAGTTGATTGCGGATCACCGCGGCATTGGCTTCCCTTTTCACCTCGATGACGATGCGCATACCTTCTTTATCGCTCTCGTCGCGCAAATCGGTGATGCCCTCGATTTTCTTTAGCTGCACCAAGTCGGCGATCTTTTCGATCAATTGCGCCTTGTTCACCTGATAAGGCAATTCGGTGACAAGTATGCGCTGTTTGCCATTATTCATTTGCTCGATCACCGAGCGGGCCTGAAGCTTGATCGTGCCGCGGCCATTGCTATAGGCCTGGCGGATACCCTCGGTGCCAAGAATAATACCCGCGGTGGGGAAATCCGGGCCGGGGATTTTTGTCATTAAATCCTCCATAGTGACCCCCGGATTATCGATCAGCATCACCAGCCCGTCGATCACCTCGGTAAGATTATGGGGCGGAATATTGGTAGCCATACCCACGGCAATGCCGGAACTGCCGTTGACGAGCAGATTAGGCAGGCGCGCCGGCAAAACTACCGGCTCTCTTTCCTCGCCGTCATAGTTATCGGCAAAATCAACAGTGTTTTTATTAAGATCCGCCATCATTTCCATAGCGAATTTATGCATTCTGGCCTCGGTATAACGCATGGCCGCCGCCTGATGACCGTCTACCGAGCCAAAATTGCCATGGCCGTCCACCAGCATATAGCGCATGGAAAAATCCTGCGCCATACGGACTAAGGTATCATAAACCGAGGACTCGCCATGGGGATGGTATTTGCCCAGTACGTCGCCGACAACGCGGGCGGATTTTTTATGCGGTTTATCCGGGGTGATGCCCTGCTCAAACATGGAATACAGCACCCGGCGATGTACAGGCTTCAAGCCGTCGCGCACATCGGGCAGGGCGCGTCCCACAATCACGCTCATCGAATAATCAATATACGATTCGCGCATCTCCGTCTCGAGATTTCTATTGATTATCTTGCCATTGATCAGATCCAAAAAAGTGGCCTCCTATAATGCCCGTCCGGCTCCTCCGGCATAATGTTTGCCGGCGTATCATGTCATTAGGGCAGATTTTCGCGAAAATAACGGAATTATTTAGGGATAAAGCGATATGGCGCAAAATACGCCATAAATTGAGTGTTGAACAATGGCGTTCAACAGGCCTAAATATCGAGATGCTTAACATACTGGGCATTGGCATGGATAAATTCGCGGCGCGGCTCAACCTTGTCGCCCATCAGCACCGTGAAGATTTCCTCAGCCGACATGGCGTCGTCAACCGTAACCTTGAGCAATGTGCGGTTGGCGGGATTCATCGTTGTCTCCCATAGCTCCACCGCGTCCATTTCGCCCAGGCCTTTATAGCGGCTGATATCATATTTTTCTTTTTCCCGGCTGAGGAAAAAGCGGTCCAGCTCATTATCGTCGTACAGATATGCCTCCTCTTTGGGGCCGCGCCTGGATTTGGCGCGGTAAAGCGGCGGCTGGGCGATATACACATAGCCGGCCTCGATCAGCGGCCGCATATAACGGAAAAAGAAAGTTAAAAGCAGAGTGCGGATATGAGCGCCGTCCACATCAGCATCGGTCATAATAACCAGCTTATGATAGCGTGCCTTAGTGATATCGAAATCCTCGGAAATTCCGGTACCCATGGCAGT
Source organism: Clostridia bacterium (assembly GCA_012515255.1). GTDB lineage: Bacteria > Bacillota > Dehalobacteriia > UBA4068 > UBA4068 > HGM13862. The sequence goes on from JAAYYR010000189.1 coordinate 4,965, forward strand.
AATCATGGAGCGAA
>JAAYYR010000190.1 GCA_012515255.1 Clostridia bacterium
TATAGTATTGCTCCAGCTTATCATGCATTGCTTTGGCCCGGGCGATCAGCTCCGCCGCCTCCTCGACCAAAGCGTGGCTCGTATCCTGCTCCGTTGCGGAGGCCGGGCAGAATTTGCCGCAATCGACCAGATGATCCGCTGCGACGGCATAGGCGGGAGCTGTTTCGCCGCTGTCCACGATCACGGTATCAAGATCAGGCAGCAGCAGCAATTCAATTTGCTCCGGCAGCAAGGCGGGATGATATACCTCGGCAAAATGCCCCCTTTGCTCCGCTTCGGCCGCGAGAGCCTCGAGCAGACGCTCTTTGCCGCAGCCGCGCGGGCCGAAAAGATACCAGCGATTAGCCGCGAGTCCGGCCAGGGATTCGCAAAAGCTTAGCATACCCTTGGGGGTTACGGCGGTGGAAAACAGATGGCGGCTCACTGGCCGGCAGGAATGGTATATGGATTCGGTCAGCTCGGCGGCGATCTGCCGCAGCAAAGGCTGATCGACTTTAGCCTTGTTCTCCTCGACTTGCGTCTCGATGATGGCCCCGGCTTCGGCCAGCTTCTCATAGGCCGCTTTAAATAGGCCGCTAATTTCGTCCGTCAAGGAGATGATTTCCTGCCTGCGGGCCTTGAGCAAAGCACGATCCCAGTTCAGCCCCAGATCAAAAATTTCTTCTACAGCGCCCGGGTATTTGGGGTCTGTATTATGCGGCGGCGTGCCGTCGATGACGCCGCAGGAAATGGCGGGGATCAGCACCCCGTCCAGGGAATCGTTATCGGAACTGCATTGCCAGAATTCCACATCATAGCCGCGATCTAACATGGCGGCGCCAATTTTCCGCATCAGGGTGCTCTTGCCGACTCACGGGCCTCCTTTGAGAATAAAAACCTGCTCCAAGCCTGCCAGGCCCTCATGATACAGGGAGAGAAAGCCCTGTGGGGTATTATTGCCGGGGAATACATATTTGGCTTTTCCTTGTCGCATCAGATCACTCCTTAGCTGTCGCATATCCTATTAAGCAAATTATGCAGGGCGGTATATTTAGTGCAAGTACCGCATAAAGTTAGGATGAGAAATGGAGGTCATTACATGAGCCGGATCAGTTTGACTTTATCCCGCACTGTTTTCCTGCCGGTCGGCTCGCCGCCCATCGGCAGCGTTTGCGATATCCGCGCCGATATCGGCAAGGCGGATATCCACGTGGAAAACGGTCAGATCTATTGCCTGGGCGATCTGGATATTCTGATCGACTATATGTCTTTTGCTCCAGGCGAAATAGGGCGGCTTTTCAGCGGCTATAGCGCCGATCAGCAAAGCGGCGAGGGCAGGGAGTGGCAGGCGCTGCTCAACCTCCCTTTCGTCCTGAATGAAAAAACCGAATTGGCGCCGGATCTGGCCTATGAAGCGGCCGTTGGCGATCTGAAATGGTTTATGGTGGCCCCTCGCGCCTTGGAAATGGAAATAGAGATGTTTATTACCGAAGAGCAGGTACCGGCTCAGGCGCCCGGTATCGGCGGTGCGATAGCGCAGAAAAGGGGTGGTGGCTGGCAGATGACGAATGAGGAAGAAAGAGTACTGGCCCTGTCCGATGAAATAAGGCTGGGTACGGATGGTTTGCCGGAGCCGTCTGGAGAGGTGTTCGACGGCGAAATGATGGCGCAAATGGTCGCGGATGCCGCCCCGGAGATAACTGAACCGCTGGCGGCGCCAGAGGTCGCGGAAACGCTGAAACCGCTGGCAGCGGCAGAGGCCGCGGAGACGCTGGAACCGCTGGCGGCATCAGAGGCCGCGGAGACGCTGGAACCGCTGGCGGCATCAGAGGCCGTGGAGACGCTGGAGCCGCTGGCGGCGCCAGAGGCCGCGGAGACGCTGGAACCGCTGGCGGCATCAGAGGTCGCGGAAACGCTGCAGCCGCTGGAGTCTAAGCAGGAGCCGGAAATCATCAAAATAGTTTTCAATGAGGACGCGCCGATAGATGAGGAGGGGATCAAACAAGCCATTGCCAAGGCCAAGGCCGAGGCCGAGGCTAAACGCGCGGCA
>JAAYYR010000016.1 GCA_012515255.1 Clostridia bacterium
CAGCGCCTGCCGATAATAATCGGTATCGAGGATCTGCGCCGAATAAATAAACTTGCCCGCCACTAGCTCATTGACCGCCTGAACATAAGGCGCGCTCAGCTCGCCGCTGATTTTGCCGGTAATAGAATTATAGGAGCCATATTCGCTGATCCAGCTTCGGTTGGCGAATGCCACTAAGGCGGGTGTCTGAGAGAAAACGTCGCGCCCCATCAGCAGCCGCGAATCATAAGGCAGGCCAAAGAGATTGGAGATCGTCGGCAGAATATCAAGGCTGCACATCGGCTCATCCACAACCTGATGCTCTACTCCGGGCTTCCACAGGATAAAGGTGTTTTTATACAGCTCGAAATTGCGCTCCACCTGATGGCCCACCAATTCATCAATGGCGGCCTCAGACAGCCCATAGGGGTAGTGGTCGGAGACCAGGGCAATCACCGTATTTTCCAGTTGCCCCGCCTCCTCCAGGCGCTGCAGCAAATAAGACATCATATGCTCCAGCTCCAGATTGCAGGCGATATAAGCCCGCACCGCATCCGAGTACGGCAGATCAGCAACTTCCTGCTCATGGCGCATCGCCATATTATTGCCGTAAAAATTATACTCCAGATGGCCGGAAACAGTCAGATAATATACATGAAAATTAGCGGCGTCGATATAATCGTCCACCGAAGCCTGGGCCATTTCCAAATCGCTCTCCGGCCAGCTTTTGCCGATATCAAGGCCATGATTGACCGCCTTGAAATCATAGCCAAGATTTGGATGGCTGAGATTGCGGTTATAGTAGGTGTAATTATGGTTATGGTAGGCCATCACCTTATCATAGCCCAAGGCTGTGAACTGGCGTCCCAGGGTAAAAGGCAAATAATTTTCCGCGGAACGGCTAAAGCTCCAAACGCCGGTTTCCGGCAGCAGCCCGGTCAAGGCGACATATTCTCCATCCGAGGTGGAGACATTCCATAGCGGATTATAAAAATTGGTGAATTGAAAGCCCTCGGTAGCCAAGCGCCTTAATGTGGGATAAAGGTCGAGATCAAGAAGCGGATAATAAAAACCCTCCGCAACGACGAAAATCAGATTGCAGCCGGCAAAGCGGCCGGTATATTCATTCTGCAGACCGGGCGACAGCGCGGCGAAATACTGATGCATGGCCAGCCGCCGCGAATCTGTTTCCTCGTCAATCAGCCGCTCAAAATCAATATCAAGAACATTGGGCGGATATGCTATCGACGACACCGCTTGCGCGTCCTCGATCAGTTGATCCGGGTCAACGGCCTGCGGCTGGTTCAGGGGGTGAAAACCAAAAAGCATGCGCTTGATATCCAGGCGCATCGCGGTCATCATGCCCAGATTCTGCTGCGCGGAATAAGTATTGTATTCATTATAGTACAGATTATAAGCGGAGGTAGGCGTATCGCCGGAGAGACGCAGCAAGCCGCAAGCAACGACGAAAAGCACTGCCGCAAAGACCAGTCCCGTCAGCCACAACATCGGCCGAACGCGCCGCCACCATCGCCGCCCGCGCCAAATCAGCAAGGCCAGCGGCAGGAAAAACAGCAATAGCTGCGGCAGATGGCGGAAGATCATATTAAAGGCCTCGCCGGCAAATTCTGAAACCTGCGCAGCATTAAATACGGAATACATCATCAACGGCGTGCGGAAAAAAACAAAATAAATATACTGGGCGCCAAAACAAAGCGCCACGACAATTTGTATCGCCACGGCAACGGCGAAATTAGCGGCCCGAGAGGAAAATAAACCGCTAAGCAATAGCGCGATCAAGGCGTACGTCAATGTATAGCTTATGATATACAAAAGGCATAGCCCAGGCTCAAAGCTGCGGTAAAGCAATAGATGCAGAAGTATTTCCAAATAGATAAAGGAGCCGAATAAATATAGGAAACGGCTGAGCAGCAGCCGCCTTTCCCGCCAATCGCCGGTTTCCTCAATCCAGCGTTTTTTCCCCGCCGTCAATACTTTCCCTATTTTGCTTCGCGTCATCCGCTCCGATGCTCCTTTATCTTAACTAGCCCCGCGCCGCCTGGGGCGGCCACTGAGCTTATCAGCGGTTCAAGCGAGCCGCATTATTTTTCCGTCATGCTCACGCCCTTGGCCTGCGTCCGTATCAAACGCGCGCCAATGCCTTGGCTGGCCAGCAAATCCAGCACGCGGTTGATTTCCCGGTCGGCAGGCGGCAAGGCCAAAAGGCAACTGCCGCTGCCGCTCATCCAAGCGGCGCAGCCCGCGGATTCCAAAATAGCCAAATCATGGTCTAAAGCCGGCGCGATCTCAATGGCGGGCGCCTCCAGCATATTGCCCAGGCTTTGGCCAATCGCGCCGCGGTCGCCAAGCAATACCCCTGCCAGCAGCCGCTCGATATGCGGTTTTCGCTCCGGCGGCAGTCTGTCATATATCCGGAAAACCTCGGCTGTGCTCAGGGCGAAGCCCGGATCGATAAGCAGCAGGCGGTATGTGGTCAGCGGCTGATACGGCCGCACAATCTGCCCCGCGCCTTCGACGAGAGCTAATCCGCCATGCAGGCAAAACGGTATATCCGCGCCAAGGGGAAAAGCTAATTCGCTGAGCTGTTCCAGCGTAAGCCCCAGCTCATACATGGCGTTAACGCCGAGCAGCACAGCCGCCGCGTCCGCGGAGCCGCCGCCCAGGCCACGCCCCGGCGGTATCTGCTTCTTAATCTCAATCGCCAATTCGCCGGGCAAAGCATAGCGCTCCTTAAGCAGCACCCAGGCGCGCTGAGCCAAATTATCCTCCTCGCGGCAGCCGGGGTCGGGAAAGCAGCGGCAGGTCCTGTATTCGCTGGGCTGCAGCATAATTGAATCCGCCATATCTATGTTCTGCATCAAGCTGCGCAATTGATGATACCCGTCCGCACGCCGCCCGCTGATCTCCAGGCCCCAGTTGATCTTGGCCGGGGCGCGCAAATACAGCCGTCCGCTCATCCCTTAACCAGCCTGCTCTTGAGCCGCCGAAACCGCTCGCTAAAATAAACAGCGCCCTGCACCTGAGGTTTGGCCTCGCCAAAAGGCTGGCGGCTTAAGGCCAGCAAGGGCGGCGCCTGCTGGCGCTTGGCCACGCCGATACCGCGATACATTCTCCACCAGCGCTCCACATCCGCGACGAATGCCGCGGCGTCGGCAAAAAGCGTGGCTACCAGGCCTGACTCGCAACCTAATTGCTGCTCCAGGCAATGTTGCGCATAAGCGGCCAGCGTATCTTCCGGATTTTGCCCCTCCTCCACCCAGGAGCGCAGCAGATGATCATGATAAACATAAATGAGCGGATCGCCCAGCCCCCGCGTCACATCCTGCGCCGCGGACAGCTCCGCGGAGGGGCGGATAGCGGCGGTTTTAGCCAGCGGCGCCTCGGGGAATTGCTCCTGGAACCAATCGCAGGCCGCATAGACCTGATATTTCCATAAATCGGCTTGGGCGGCGAACACACCGGCCAAATCGCCGTAAAAAGTCGCGTAGCCCACGGTCATCTCGGCTTTATTGCTATTGCAGGTAAAGCCGCCATCCAAAGCGGCGGCCGCCGCGGCCAGAATACGCGACCGCTCGCGCGCCAGGATATTTTCCCGATCAAGCCCGCTCAAGGTCAGCGGTATGTGATGCCCCGCCGGGTCGCGGAACAAAGCCCGCTCGATATCCCGGCTAATCTGCATGGCGGCCTTGTCCACCGGCAGCGCCAGAAAAGGCAGGCCTAATCCCGTCGCCAGCCCCGCGGCCAGACTTTTCGTAACCTCGCTGTTAAAACGGCCGGGCATGGAGATGAGATACACATTCTCCGGCCCCAAAGCCTGGCGGTACAAGCAGGCCGCGAGAGCGGAATCAATACCGCCCGAAACGCCGATCACGGCGCGGGACAGGCCGATCTGGGCAAAAAAGAGCCGCGCGCCCTCGATTAGCGCCTGAGGCAGCAATTGCCGCGGCGTCAGGCCGGGGTCAATAACGCCGCCCCGCTCTTGCCAAAGATACAAGCCCTCGGCAAAATAAGGCGCAGCAGCCAATAATTCGCCGCGGCAGCCCGTATAAGCGCTGCGTCCGGCGAGCAGATAATTAGTCTTGCCGCTGGCGCATAGCCCCGCGCTATTGACGCAAATGCAAGGCAGGCTGCGCCCATCCGGCAATGCCGGCTCCGCCGCCAGATATAGCGGTTTGGTGGCCAGCCACAATAATAATTCCGCCTGGGCGGCCTGCGGCGGCAACATGCGCCCCTGCCAATCCCCCAGCAAAACCAGGGTTTTTTGCGGGCGGCCCAGGATATTTAGCTCTACTAAAGCGCCGCCGCCGGAATTGATTTGCGGTCCGGCAGCGCCGCTGATAAAAGGCGGCGCGCCCAGGGCGGGGATTTGCCTTAACCGCCCCTGCTCGGCGAGAAAAACCTGGCTGAGCACAGAACCGTCCTGCGCCCCGATATTGCCGAAAATCACACTGATACCGGTTGCGGCGGCTGCGATCTCCTCGGCGGCTTCGGCGCAATCAGCAAGCAGATTATCACAATAAGCCAGCTCATCATGTACGGGGCCGCATAAAGCAGCCTCAGGGAAAATAATTGTTTGCGCGCCCTGATTCCTGGCCTTTTCAATCCAGGCGAGCATTGTGGCTTTATTTTTACCCGGATTAGCCAAAACCGGCCGCATCTGGGCAATGGCGAAGCTCATGACGCCGTACCTCCTATTAGTTTCAGAATTTCTCCGATATGTTTGCGGGCGCATTCCTCACCCCAACTGCGGCACTGGCTGATGTTTTGCGGGTCAAGCCCAGCCACAAAGCCGCGGATCGGCCGCAGCACCACATCCGCGTCGATCTGCTGGCAACCGGTGGCGGCCACATCCAAAGCCCGGGTGACGATATCCAATATATTAGTGGGTTCGGCGGGGTCGGGATAATACAGATCAATGGCGATCACGATATCCGCGCCCATATCGCGCACCAGGCCGCCGGGACAATTATCAAGTAAATAGCCGTCTACTAACAGCATATTGCCCATTTTCACCGGCGTAAATACGCCGGGTATGGCGGAGCTGGCGCGTACTGCAATCGCCGTATCGCCGCGGGAGAAAACGATTTTCTTGCGGCTGAGCAAGTCCACAGCCACTATTTTCAAGGGGATCTGCATCTCCTCGATCTTGCGGCCGCCGGTGCAAACGCGGATCAGCTCGGTATAGCCATCCGCCGGAATAAGACCCTTGCGGTTAAGGCGCACCTTAAGCAATGATTCGATATCATATTTTGTGAATAGAAAATCCAACCTCCGCCAGTCATAACCGGAAGCGTAGAGGGCGGCCACCGCGGAGCCGATCGAAGTGCCGGCGACAAAGTCGATGGGAACATGATGTTCCTCCAGCACCTGCAAAACTCCCACATGGGCCGCGCCTCTCAAGCCGCCGCCGCCAAAAGCCACACCGACCTTTTTGCGGGGCGTCTGATGTGATTCCTGCAGTGAGACGGCCATAGCATTCCTCCTCCCTGCTTCAGATATATCATGGCAGCAGGAGCTAATCCGCGCTAAAACGTAACGGAGCCCAATGCATTTTTCATCCTGGCGATAGCTTCCGCCATGCGGTTTTCCTCCGTGGTCAAAGTGGCGCGGAAATAGCCCTCGCCCGCCGGGCCATAGCCGGAGCCGGGCGTAATCACCACCTGAGCCTCGTCAAGAATATACTCGGCAAAAGAGGCGGAGCTAAAGCCCTTAGGCACCGGAGCCCAAACATAGAAGGTGCCTTTGGGAGATGCAAGATTCCAGCCCATCTCGTTTAAGCCGCCGACCAGAATATCGCGGCGCGCCGCGTATTTGGCCCGCGATTCACTGACTGCCTGCTCCGGGTCGAGCAGGCCCATTTGCCCCGCGTATTGTACGGCTTGAAAAACGCCGCTATCAACATTGGATTTATAAGTGGCGAGCGCGTTGACAGCCCGCGCATTGCCGGCGATGAAGCCGATGCGCCAGCCGGTCATATTGAAAGGTTTGGAGCAGGAGCCAAATTCCACCGCCACTTCTTTGGCGCCTGGGACCTGTAAGATGCTGGGCGCGATATAGCCGTCATATGTCATCTCAGAATAGGCGTTATCATGGCAGATCAGCACATCATGGCGGCGGGCGAAAGCCACGGCTTCCTCGAAAAAGGCGAGATCAGTCACTGCGCCGGTCGGATTATTGGGATAATTAAGCCATAACAGCTTGGCCCGGTCGGCAATATTTCCCGGAATCGCCGCAAGGTCGGGCAAAAAGCCGCGCGAGGCATCAAGCGGCAGAGAATAACAGACGCCGCCCGCCAGCATGGTGGCTGTGGCGTATACCGGATAGGAGGGGTCGGGGATAAGATTAATATCGCCGGTGTCGACGAAGCAATAATTGATATTGGCGATGCCCTCCTTGGAGCCAATCAGGGCGCAAACCTCGGCCGCGGGGTCGATATCCTCAACACCGAAGCGCTTGGCGTAAAACTCGGCCACAGCCTGGCGAAAGGATAACATGCCCTGAGACGACGGGTATTGGTGATTGACCGCATCATGCGCGGTGCGGCATAATTCCTCGACTAACCTTTGCGGCGTAGGCAGATCCGGGTCGCCGATGCCAAGGCTGATAATATCCCGCCCCGCTTCCCGCGCGGCAGCAATCTTTCTTTCAATATCCGCAAATAAATAGGGCGGAATCTGCTGAATTCTCTTAGCAAGCTCTTTCATGGAGACCTCCGGTTATTTATTTTTCACTATCTATAGGGTGTAATCGCCCTCAATCACTAAAGTGGCGGGGCCGGTCATATAGACATGACCATTATCAGCCCATTCCACATCAAGGCTGCCGTATTTCAAGATTACCCTGGCGCGGTGCTTGATATAGCCGTTCAAAACGGCGGCCACCGTGGCGGCGCAAGCCCCGGAACCACAGGCCAAGGTCTCGCCGCAGCCGCGTTCCCAGACGCGCATGCGCATCTTGTCATCACCCAGCAGTTGGATGAACTCGACATTGGTTTTTTCCGGGAACAGTTCATGGTTCTCGATCTGGGGGCCGATTTTCTCCACCGGGAAATCCTCCACATCATCAACGAAAATCACGCAATGAGGATTGCCCATGGAAACCAAGGTAACATTAAATACGCGCTCATAAACTGTAAACGGCGCGCTGACGACACGGTTACCCGCGAATTTGGCCGGAATCTCAGCGGGCTGCAGCCGCGGCACGCCCATATCCACGCGGATGATGCTCATGGCCTCGTCGATAATAGTCGGTTGCACCAGACCGCCCAGGGTCTCAAAATACAGCTCATTGCCATCGACAATGCCCTCGTGTTTGGCGAAAAGGGCAGCGCAACGCAGGCCGTTGCCGCAAGTTTCCGCCTGCGAGCCGTCATAGTTATAGATGAGAAAGCGCGCCGCCGCGTCGTCTTTCTCCGGCGGCACCAGCACAATCAAGCCGTCCGCACCAATGCCCAGTTGACGGTTGCATATTTGCCGCGCCAACGCGCTCAAATCCTCGGGCAGTTTTTCCCGAAAACCGTTAACAATCACAAAATCATTACCTAGGCCATGCATTTTTACGAAGCGCATGTTCATTCCTCCTTTAATCAAGACGCCGGCGCGGCTTAAAACTTGGTCAGGTATTGCTTCAGCTCCCAATCTGTAACTTGGACGCAGTAATCGCTCCATTCATGGCGTTTGGCTTCCATGAAGCGGTTAAAAATATGCTCGCCCAATGTATCGTACATCAGCTCGCTCTTTTTCAGAACCTTTAAAGCCTCATCCAAAGACGCGGGCAGCATCTCCAGATGATGATTTTTTAGCTCATCCTTACTCATATGGAATATATTCATCTCCACCGGATCCGGGGCCGACAGCCCCTTTTTGATACCGTCCAGGCCGGCGCGGATCACGGCGGCGAAGGCAAGATACGGATTGCAGGCCGGGTCCGGCGAGCGCAGCTCCATCCGCGTGCTTGCCCCGCGCTTGGCCGGTATGCGCACCAGCGGCGAGCGGTTCCGCCCCGCCCAGGCAACATAGACCGGCGCCTCATAGCCGGAAACAAGGCGCTTATAGGAATTCACCGTACTATTGGTGACGGCGGTATATTCGCGGGCATGCGCCAGCAAACCGGCCAGGTACTGATAAGCAATCGGCGACAGCCCACGGGCGTCGCCCGGATCATGAAAGGCGTTTATGCCATTGGCGTTCAGCGATTGATTGACATGCATGCCCGAGCCGGCGATGCCGAAAATCGGTTTAGGCATAAAAGTGGCGTGCAGATGATGACGCTGCGCCACCTGGCGTACAATATACTTGAATGTCTGCACATTATCAGCGGTAGTGAGGGCGTCGGCATACTTAAAATCGATCTCATGCTGCCCCGGCCCCACCTCATGATGGGAGGCCTCGATCTCAAAGCCGATCGATTCCAGATCGAGCACAATTTCGCGGCGGGCGGATTCGCCCAAATCCACGGGCGCCAGATCAAAATAAGAAGCCTGATCATTCGTCTCCAGGGTGGGCTTGCCATTGCTGTCGGTCTGAAAGAGATAAAACTCCGCCTCAGGCCCCATATTGACCTGATAACCCATATCCG
>JAAYYR010000191.1 GCA_012515255.1 Clostridia bacterium
ACCTGCAAGAGCTGCATTGATGGCGGCTTTACCAGCGTGATGATCGACGGCAGCCATCTGCCGTTTGCGGAAAATATCGCCCTTACCCGCCGCGTGGCGGAATACGCGCATGCGCATGGCGCGGTAGTCGAGGGCGAGCTGGGCCGCTTGGCCGGGGTGGAGGATGAGATCAATGTCTCGGCGGAGGACTCCTCCTATACCCGCCCGGAGGAAGTGGAGGAATTCGTGGGGCAAACGGGCGTGGATTCGCTGGCCATCGCCATCGGCACCAGCCACGGCGCTTATAAGTTTAAGCCCGGCGCACAGCCTAAGCTGCGCTTCGACATCCTGGAGGAAGTGGGCCGCCGTTTGCCCGGCTTCCCCATCGTGCTGCATGGCGCGTCCTCGGTAATGCCGGAATATGTGCAGATGATCAACAGCTACGGCGGGGTTATGCCGGGAGCGGTCGGCGTGCCCGAGGATATGCTGCGCCAGGCGGCCCAGATGGCGGTATGCAAGATCAATATCGATTCCGATTTGCGCCTGGCCATGACCGGCACTATCCGCAAATATCTGGCCGAGCACCCCGAGCATTTTGACCCGCGCCAATACCTGAAACCGGCGCGGGAAAATATCCAGGCCATGGTCAAGCATAAGCTGGTGCATGTGCTGGGCTGCGACGGCAAGGCCTGACGCATTGCGCCGCCCGCCCGCAGCAGGCGGGAGGCGTTAATCCTGCCGCGGCCCGCATAGCGAGCGGGAGGCAGCGATGGTAGCCAGCGTATCGCCCAGCTGCGAAAAGGCGGCTGCCGCCAGCTCCAGCTGCTCGTCGGACATCTCTTTGGCCAGGGCATTGGCAATGGCCGTGATGCTCATCGTCAGCTCGCAGGGATTCATCAGCTATACCTCCGCCGCGTCCGTCTCTGCTTTCATGGTATGAGCGGGCGCGGCAAAAGTGATGCGGCCAGATGAGGAGGTTGAATATGAGATATATGGGCACCCTGATCGCGGTCAAGGATATAGAGCGCTCCCGGCAGTTCTATAGCCGCGTGCTGGGGCTGGAAGTGGTTGCTGATTTTGGCGCCAATGTCACGCTCACCGGCGGCGTTTTCCTGCAAACCGCGGACACCTGGCGGCAGTTCATCCATAAGCGGGAGCGGGATATACTGTTCGCCAACCATGCGATGGAGCTGTACTTTGAAAGCGAGGATATGGACGCCTTTCTCGCCCGCCTGGCCGCGCTGCCGGATATCGCCTATCTGCATCCGCCGCTCACGCATAGCTGGGGCCAGCGCGCGGTGCGCTTTTACGACCCGGACTGCCATATTGTGGAGGTGGGCGAAAGCATGGACGCGGTGATCGCCGGCTTTCTCTCCGGCGGGCTCAGCGTGCAGGAAACCGCCCTGCGCATGGATGTGCCGGTGGATTATGTGCGCTCCCGCCTAGGCGTATAATAGCGGCGGCCTCTCCATTAGCGCGCCCTCTGGCATTTCGCCCCGCAAAGGCAAAACCGATTAACTAATCATG
>JAAYYR010000192.1 GCA_012515255.1 Clostridia bacterium
ATACCCAAGGAAATACGCCGCAATTTGCGCATTCGAGAAGGCGAGCCTTTGGAGATTTTTGTCGATAGAGAAGGGGAAATCATCCTCAAAAAGTATTCCCCCATTGGCGAGCTGGCATCCTTTGCCAAGGAGTATACGGAAGTAATTCATGAGGTGCTGAACAAGCCGGTATTGATCGCCGACCGCGATAGCATTATCGCCGCGGCCGGCGTGACGAAAAAGGATTTTCTGGGCAAGGGCGTCGGCCGTTTGGTGGAGCGCTCTATGGAAGAGCGCCGCAGCTTACTGCAGAATTATGATAATGGCGAGATCGGCGACGGCAATATTGTGATTGATGACGGGACAGAGGAGACCTATTGCTTCCGCAGCCAACTGATTACGCCGATCATCGCCCAGGGCGATCCTATCGGCGCCGTGGTCATCTGCAGCCAGGAGCCTTTGGGCGAGATCGAAGGCAAGGTCGCCCAAAGCGCGGCCAGCGTTTTGTCAAGACAAATGGAGTAGTCTTCGGTTACAGATTATGCATATCCAGTTCTGTAACCGGCAGGAGCCTGATTTTGGTAAATGCAATTGTTTATGACAAAAACCCGCACCTAGCCCTGCGGGCTTTTGTTTGCGCCGCAGCGGTCGGTTACAACTTATTTCAAATTTTCAAGGCTATTAGATAGGGAAATTTTGTAATTATTTTAGTAAAGCAATTGACAATGATTTCAATTAATGATAAATTAAACTAAATTAATCCATAAAAGTGTTTTATTCAACAATAAGTTTTTTGGGAGGACTTTATGCTAAAAAGAATGAAAGACAAAAAGGGCTTTACATTGGTTGAGGTCATTGTTGTCCTGATTATTATCGCCATGCTGGCAGTGATACTCGTGCCGCAGCTCACCGGCTATATCAACAAAGCTAATGACCGGGTCATCCTCGCTGAGGCTCATGCCGCGGTGATGGCGGCCAATACCCTCTACGCCGAATATGTGGCCGATAATGCGGCGGGTTTCCCCTCCGAGGCGGAGATTGCGAAGCTGGCGGAATTGGACGTTGCGAATATTTCCTATACTACAGCCGGTGATGCACTGGCTACGTTGACCTACGCCAAGAATGGCAAGAAAGTTACTTATGATTACAGCGGTCATTCCTGGGGCAGCGTTTCCGAGGTAGGCTCAGGCAGCGGCGACTAAAGCCGCCGCGCGCAATCTTTTGCGCCATCATACCCTGGCTGTTGTCGCTTGATTTTGAACCGATCAAGACAAGCCCCACAACGATACTATCGCTTGTGGGGCTTTCTTCGAATTAGCGCCACGTCTTGCGGCTGCTCGCGGAAGCCCTGGCTTGCGGGGCGCCGCCGTGGACTTCTTAACCGGAGGCCCTATGCCCCAAGAAGCCGTATTTGCCTATATTATTGCCTATCTGCTGGTATTCGTCTTTGGCGCGGTAATCGGCAGTTTTGTCAATGTCTTGATCTGCCGCCTGCCGCAGGGGCGTTCTTTTGTTCGGGGACGCTCAGCCTGCCCCACCTGCGGCCATCAGTTGGCCGCCCGCGATCTGGCGCCGCTGTTGAGCTGGCTGCTGCTGCGCAGACGCTGCCGCTATTGCGGCGCGACGATCTCCGCCCGCTATGCGCTCGTGGAATTGCTTGGCGGCGCTCTGGCTTGCCTTACGGTCGCGGTCTACGGCTTTACCTGGACGGCTGCTGCTGTATTCGCTTTACTGGCCGGACTGCTGGCCGTGGCTTTTATTGACCTGGACACCATGACGATCCCCAATGGCCTGGTGCTGTACCTGATGATACCCACTACGGCCCTGGTCTGGCTCTTGCCCGGAATCAACTGGCTTTCGCATGGCATCGGCCTTTTCATCGTTTCGCTGCCCCTGTTTCTGCTTGCCCTGTTTTTTGGCGGCTTTGGCATGGGCGACGTCAAGCTGATGGCTGTTTGCGGCCTGGCGCTAGGCTGGCGGCTAACCCTGCTCGCCTTTCTCATCGGCTTGGCGCTGGGCGCGATCTATGCGGTATATTTACTGCTGTGGCGGAGAGCCGACCGGCGCACGGCTTTTGCTTTCGGCCCATATCTTTGCCTGGGCGTAGCCAGCGCCCTGCTCTTTGGGACAGCCATCGTCGATTGGTATGGGAATTTGCTTTTCGCGGCCTAACTTTGCACATAAATGAGGTGTGGGCATTTGCCGGATTATCATTATATCGCTAAGGATATGAAAGGTAAAACAGCGCGCGGAACCGTCAATGCAACGGATACCGGACTGCTGGCGGCGCGCCTGCGTGAGCAGGGGCTGTATTTGATTTCCGCGCGGCAGGCAGAGGCGGCGCATGGCGACGCAAAGCTTAAGCCCAAGCAGCTTTCGGAATACAATCTTAATCTGGGCGCCATGCTGTCCTCCGGCGTATCCCTGATCCGCAGTTTTGAGATACTGCTGCGGCGTGATATCACGGCCAGGGAACGCAAGGCATATGCCGCTATCTATGATAAGCTGCTGCAGGGCATGGCGCTTTCCGACGCCATGGAGTCGCAGGGCCAGGTTTTCCCGCCGCTGCTGATCAATATGTACCGCGCCGGCGAGGCTAATGGCACCCTGGATATTACGGCGATGAAAATGGCGGATCATTATGCCAAGGAATACCGCCTGCGTACCAAGATCAAAAGCGCTACTACTTATCCGAAAATCCTGCTGGTGATGCTCGTGCTGGTGATGTTCGCCGTATTTGAGTGGGTGCTGCCGACTTTTTTACAGCTGTACGGCGATATGGAATTGCCCGGCATCACCAGGTTTGTGATCAGCATTTCCCGCTTATTTACAGATCATCTTTTTGCCCTCGTCATCATCGTACTCATAGTGATTTTCAGCGTGCAACTACTGTTGCAAATCCCTAAATTACGTCTGGCGATCGATCATCTTAAATTACGCCTGCCGCTTACCGGCAAATTAATGCGCACGATTTATACGGCGCGTTTTTCCCGAACGCTAAGCTCGCTTTATGCCAGCGGCATTTCTATTTTGCAGGCGCTCGATATTGCTCGCACCACTGTCGGCAATGCCTATATCGCCGCCCAATTTGATGAACTGCTCGCCGATGTGCGCAATGGCAATCCGCTTTCCGCGGCTGTGGACAAGGTAGACGGCTATGATAAAAAGCTGGCCTCGGTGATCCTGGTCGGCGAGGAAACCGGGCGGCTTGATCAGATGCTCAACGCGGCGGCGGATAATTTTGATTATGAGGCGCAGCAAGCTACAGACCGCCTGACCGCGCTCGTTGAGCCGCTGATGATCATTATTATGGCGCTATGCGTCGGCGTGGTGATGATCTCGGTAATGCTGCCTCTTTATAATCTCTACGGCTATATCGATTCCTCCAGTGGCGGCTTTTAGCCGCGGCGGACAGGCTTGCCCGCTTATGATGAATTTGCTGCCTACACTATGCTAAGCTTACGAGGTCAGAGAGGTCAGATATGAAAACAGTGGTCTATATTTCCGAATCGACGCAGATGATTAAGATTGCGCAGGGCGCGGCCGCGGGCGGCAAGATCAAGGTTAATGATTGCCTGAATACGGCCTTTCCGCCGGCGGCCGGCGAAATAGAAGCGCTCCGGCAGCAGAAAATTGATTTTCTCCGCGACTTATGGTGCAGTCATAAGCTGCGGACGAAAGAAGTGCGCCTGGTGCTGGGTACTGACTCCGCGCTGACGAAAAGGCTGGAAGTGCCGGTGATCGGCGCCAAGCACTTGCTGGCATTGATCGCCAATGAATTTGCCGGGCAGCTCGTCGAAGGGGTCGATTATCTCTTTGATTACCAGGTGCTGGCGCCGCGCCGGCCCGGCAATGAGGACGGTGGGATCATTCTTGCCGGCGCCATTGAGCAGCGGTTGGTATCCGGCTACGCCGCTCTTTTTTCGCAGATCGGCGTGGAGCTGGAGAGCATCGATTCCTCATTGAATGCTGCCGTAAGGCTGTTATCCAAAGCCGGCAATGATTTGCATACATTCATTGGCGCGGTGTTGGAGGGCGATAGAATTGAGCTATACCTTTTTGTGGACGGATTATACGCTTTCTCCAATAAGGGCCGGCTGGCGGAGCAGCGCGGTACGCCCGCTGCGGCGGTGGAGATTTCCCGGCAGCTTTCCTCCATGGTACAGTTTTACCTTTCCCGGCACGCGGAAAAGGAAATTTCCGCTATTTTGCTATGCGGCTTGCTACCGGAGGAAATGCTTTATTGCGATAATATGAGCCAATCTTTACAGGTGCCGGTAGGCGTCTTTGAGGATAATGGCAGCCTGCTTGTAAAGACCGGGCCAGCCGCTCAACGACGCTTTTGCTGTTCGGAATTCATCTACGCCCTGGGCGGATTGTTTTAGCGGTCTGCGGCAGGGATAATCTGGCAGGGGGTAGAGGGTAAATCATGAAAAAATTGCAAGCGCATCAAAGCAATTTCCTCAAAAGGCTGGAGGAAAGCAAAAGCGACCGGATGTCCGCGTCACGCCTAAGGCGCAGAACA
>JAAYYR010000193.1 GCA_012515255.1 Clostridia bacterium
CCTGGATGCCGGGGTCGGCAAAGTGGCGAGCGATTTTGCCTTTGGCGCTCTGATGGGCGCCCGCGGCAATAGCGGCGTTATCCTTTCGCAGATGTTTCGCGGCTTTTCTCTGGCGCTCGCGGGAAAAATTGATTGTGACAGCACTGATTTGGCAGCCGCGCTCAAAAAAGGCGTTGATTTATCCTCTAAGTCAGTGATGAAGCCGGTGGAAGGCACGATTCTGACTGTTTTCCGGGAGCTGGCCAATGCGGCTCAGGCCGCTGCCGCGCGGGGAGCGGATCTACATGAAACCATGGAAGCCGCGATCGCTGCCGGCGACACAGCTCTGGCCAATACCCCGAATCAACTGCCGGTTTTAAAAGAAGCCGGTGTTGTCGACGCGGGCGGCGCCGGATTATTATTCTTTATGCGCGGCGGCATGATGGCTGTGGAGGGGCGGCTGGATGAAGCTGCCGAATTCCCCCTGCCCGCCCCGGCAGTTGCAGAGCAGCCTATAGAGACGGCGTCTGCCGCTTCCTATACCCGCGACGATATCTCTACCGCGCAAATTGAATTCACATTTTGTACGCAATTGCTGATTAAAGGCGAGAATCTGCCCTTGGACGACATTAGGGAGCATCTGGCGCAAGACCCGCCGGGCGATAGTCTGCTGGTCGTGGGCGATGATACCCTGATTAAAATCCATTTCCATAATAACCGCCCCTGGCAGGTACTGGAATACTGCTCGCAATTTGGCACTTTGCATGATATTATCATCGACAATATGACAGACCAGCACCATGAAACCATGGCTTTGCAAGACAATCCGGAGTCAGCGGCTGCCGAGATGCCCTCCCCTGCTCCTTCCGAGCCTGCAGTAGACGCTGCGGCCTGCGGTGTGATCGCGGTTTGCGCCGGCGAAGGCATGAGCTCCATTTTCAGCGATCTGGGCGCCACAGTGATCAGCGGCGGCCAGACCATGAATCCCTCTGCTGAGGATTTGCTCCATGCGGTTGAACAAAACCCTGCCAAAGAGATTGTTATCCTGCCCAATAACAGCAATATTATCCTCACGGCGGAACAGGTGGTCTCCTTAACGGCGAAACCGGTTCAGGTTATACGCAGCAAATACGTTACGCAGGGCCTTACCGCTATGCTTGCTTTTGATGCGGGGCAAAGCTCCGCCGCCAATGCGGAGATGATGTCCGACACTTTGGAGCAAATAGTCAATGGGGAATTGACCTATGCCATTCGTCCCGCCAAATACAATGGCTTTGCCATTGAGGAGGGCGACACTCTTGGCCTTTTGAACGGCGAAATCGTCGATTGCGGCAAAGACCTGCGGCAAACATTGCTGGCCTTACTAGAAAAAATGATTGCCGCCCGCAAGGATAGCGAAATCATAAGCCTTTATCGTGGCGAGGGCATGGATCAGGCTCAGGCGCAACATTTCATCGAGGAACTGGAGCAAAAATACCCTGACCATGAGGTGGAGCTATACTATGGCGGGCAGCCGCTCTATTATTTCCTGCTTGCGGTAGAATAAATAATAAAGTTAAGCGGGGCGGCCACAGGCCGCCTCAACTTTTATCACAGCAATCACAAATCCCTTTCAACTAGGCCGGCCACAGCGTTACCCGCGACATTGCGGTCGGCAAATATAGCCGCCCCGGGCGACAAGATACATCCGGCATGATCAAAAAGGTATCGTGATGGACATAAAAAGAATTCTTGATAAAGAACAGGCCGCGGGCTACCATGACGGCGCAGTCTTCGGCGGCTTCGCGGCCTATATAGGCTCTTGGGCGCGCGAATTTGCCCTGCCCGAGGTGGAAATACTGGCCGACCAGTATGCGGCGGCATCTTTACTGGAGCGCCCTGCCTTGCTGCAGCAGATTATGGCTGCCCTAACGCAAGCAGAACAAGCGCGCGGCCAGGATTTTGCCAAAGCCGCTCTGCCCGGTCCGGTCGCTGAGGCCGCCCCGGCCGCGGA
>JAAYYR010000194.1 GCA_012515255.1 Clostridia bacterium
AGTACCGCCTCATAGACTCCTTCGCCGAAGATAAATCCCCTTTCCTCAATGGGGATTTTCAATTCCGCGGGCAGACCGTATTCTCCATTGTAATAGGCCAGCTCTGTATAGGTCATAGGCGCCCTCCTCCCCGTTGCTTGGGTATAGCAAAGCAATAATTTTGCCATTATCATATCATATTATCTGTTTAAGATAAATAAAATATCAAAAATTTGGCCGGCGTAGGCAAAAACCTTACCACACGCCGCGCAAACAAGAATACC
This sequence comes from Clostridia bacterium, assembly GCA_012515255.1. GTDB lineage: Bacteria > Bacillota > Dehalobacteriia > UBA4068 > UBA4068 > HGM13862. The sequence continues at coordinate 264 of JAAYYR010000194.1, forward strand.
GATAGGCCAGTCCCCGGGCTGTATGGAAAGCAAAAGGCAATAGCAGGACAAGGCCATTAGCGCAATTACTTGGCCGGCGGAACCGCTACAAAAGTATTCGATATTGCCGAGGAAGTAACCGGGTACATTTAGGGCGACTCTTGCGGATAAGGCATTTTCAACATGTATAACATGAAAGATGACAAAAAAATAACCCCCGCATCTAGCAGGGATTATTTGGTGCGGTAGATGGGACTTGAACCCATACGCCTTGCGACATACGCCCCTCAAACGTACCTGTCTGCCAATTCCAGCACTACCGCTTAATCGGCAAAATTGATTTTAACATACTTGGCTGTATCTTGCAAGCCCTTTTTCAGTAGTCTGTTGCCGGCATAAGGCAAAAAACAAATGCATTTTATTGATAAAGTTTTTGGTAAATTCGCCAACTGCGCAGTACATGTTCTACATGGCGCCTTGTTTCGGCATAGGGTATATCCGACAAATTTTCCTCGCTGCCATCCCATATTCCTTCCGCAAGCCATGCATCTACAGAGCCTATCCCCGCATTATAGGCTGCAATCACTATAGCAGGATCAGTCAGCGGGCCATCTTTGCCATAGCTGGCGAAAAGCAGGGAAAGATAATATACGCCAAGACGGATATTATCCCCCGGAGCATGTAATGCGTCGGCGGCGGACATATCAAAACCGCCCTTGCCGATAAGCCACTCCGCTGTGGCGGGCATCAACTGCATCAAGCCATGTGCACCGGCGCCGGAGACCGCGTCCGGATTAAAACTGCTTTCCTCGCGGATTAATGCCATGACCAGCCATTTATCCACCCGGTATTCCTCGCAGTTGGCGCTGATTGTCTCCTCATAATCCCGGGGATAAAAAAATTCGAGTATTTGATCCTTATAGTGAAAGGCCGCGCATATACATGCCGCCATCAGGATGATCACAAAAATATATGTACCGCAGCCACAGCCGCAGCAGCCCCTGGTTTTTCCGTTCATGCGCTCTCCTTGAGCAATTTATTGTACTCCTGTAATAGCTTCTGTTTGAATTGATCCGGGCTGCCGGCATTGACGATTACCAGATCCGCTTTTTGCCGCATTTCCACCTCGGCCATCTGGCTTCTTAGCCTCTGCTCCGCTGCATCGCGGCTAAAGCTATCGCGCTCGATTACGCGTTTGACCATCATGTCCCGCGGCGCGCTGATCAGCCAGATCTTATCCAAAAGCGTCACAAGCTCGCTTTCCAGCAGCACCGCGGCTTCGACCACTGCCACCGGGTAGCCAAGACGGCTCAGCAGGGCCAGCCGCTCAAGAATTTCCTCCCGGATCAAAGGATGTGTGACCGCATTTAGCCGCAGTCTCGCCTCGCCGCTTGCATCGCCGAAAACAAATTCGCCCAGGCGGCGCCTATCGAATTCGCCGTCGGCGTCCAGAAAGCCTTTACCAAATACAGCGAGCAAAGGCGCATAGGCCGGGCCGTCGCTACGGATCACCAGATGCCCGACTTGATCCGCATCAATTACCGCCGCCCCCAACTCCTGCAAATATGCTGCGGCCAGGCTTTTGCCGCTGCCGATATTGCCGGTTATACCCAAAACAATCATTGCCAATCACCTCTTTGGCAGCGCCGCTCCTGTCTCCCCAGGCTGCCCCGCACATTCCGGCGACCTTCATTTACCTAATGCACTCACGCCTCCTACCGCCGCAGCCTTGCGCCACTTTGACGCCGCCAAGCCTTTCTCACAGCCTTGGGCTGCCCTGCCGTCCGTTTACTCCAACCCGGCCAAATATATCGCCTGCCCGCTTATTTTTGGCAGACCGGGCAATAATGGCTGCTGCGCCCCCCTACTTTGATGCGAGCGATCGCTGTGCCACAATGCCGGCAGGGCTGTCCGGTGCGCCGGTAAACCTGTAAATAGGGCAAATTTTGCCCCTCCCTGCCCGCGCCGTCCAGATAATCGGAAAAAGTGGTGCCATTATGGGCGATAGCCGACTCCAGCACCGGTATGATGGCTGCAGCCATAGCCTGCCATTCGGCGTAGCTGATACTATCAGTACGCCGATCCGGCGCGATTCCGGCCAAATACAGCGCTTCGTCGGCATAAATATTGCCCAGACCCGCCACTACCGCTTGATCGAGTATGCCCTGCTTAATCGTAATGCGTCTTTTGCCTAGCCTCGCCTTGAGATAATCAGCGCCAAAACACGCGTCAAAAGGCTCCGGCCCTAGTCTTTGCTTACCGCTGAAATCATCCGTCTCCCCGGCCCTTTGCAGCCAGAGGCCGCCAAAGCGGCGCGTATCGGCAAAGCGCAGCTCGCATCCATTATCCAACTCAAAAACAACATGGGTATGCAACGGCAGAGCATGCTCCGGCGGAGCGCAGAGCATCCGCCCGGTCATACGCAGATGGGCGATCAGCGTATCGCCGCCGGTGAGATTTAGCAGCAGATACTTACCCCGCCTGCCGGCGGAAGCAATACGCTGCCCGCGCAGCAGAAGAGCGAAATCACCCGGGGCGGGATGCTTAATCACCTCGGGGCGGATGATACGGCAGCTTTGTATGGTCGCGCCGCAGATCAGAGGTGTTAGCGTTCTTTTAACGGTTTCAATCTCCGGCAGTTCGGGCATCAGCGTACTTTCTCCATTTCATACCAGTTATGGCCGTATTTTACGTCTACCGTAAGCGGCACGTCAAGGCGCAGCGCGTTTTCCATTTTATCTTTCACTATATTGCTCATTTCCGGCAATTCAGCCGGCGGCACATTAAAGATCAGCTCATCATGCACCTGCAGAATCATCTGCGATTTCAATCCCTGCCGCCGTATATAGTCCGCAATCTCAATCATCGCCAGCTTGATAATATCGGCGGATGTGCCTTGAATCGGCGTATTGATCGCCATCCGCTCAGCGAGCGAGCGCAGGTTGAAATTGCGGTTGAGCAAATCAGGGAGGTAACGGCGGCGGCCGCATAATGTCGCCACATAGCCGCTGCGGCGCGCCTCCAAAATAATACGGCGCTGATACTCCGCGACGCCTGGATAGCGCTGGAAATAGCGGGCGATATAATCGCCGGCCTCGGCCCGGCTGATACCCAGATCGCGCGAAAGTCCGTAATCCGAGATGCCGTAAATGATGCCGAAATTGACGGCCTTAGCCTGCCGCCTTTGCTCCGGCGTCAAATCTTCCGGCGCGATGCCCAGTACCTCGGAGGCAGTACGGCTATGGATATCCTCCCCATGACGGAAGGCCTCAATCAGCTTGGCGTCCCGCGAGATATGCGCCATAACGCGCAGATCAATCTGGCTGTAGTCAGCGGCGAGCAGGATATCCTCAGGCTCATCCGCCGTAAAGACCTCGCGGATGCGCCGGCCCAGCTCATGGCGTATGGGGATATTTTGTAAATTTGGCTCCAGCGATGATAGCCGCCCGGTCGCTGTTACCGTCTGGGTAAAGGTGGTATGGATTTTGCCGGTATGCGGATTGATGAGTTGGCGCAGGCCGTCGGTATAAGTGGAGCGCAGCTTTGCGGCCAGGCGATAGTCAAGGATACGCGCTGCGATCTGCCATTCGCCGGCTAGCGATTCCAGCACTTCCGCATTCGTGGAATAGCCTGTCTTGGTCTTTTTAGTAGGCGGTATTTGTAATTCCTCAAACAGCACCACGCCCAGTTGCTTGGGCGAATTAAGATTAAACTCATGCCCGGCGATCGCAAAAATTTCCTCCTGATACTGCTCCGCGGCGGCAGCCAAGCGGCCGGACATCTCGGCCAACTTATTCCCCTCCACCCGCACGCCGGCACGCTCCATATCGGCCAGTACCGCGGACAGCGGCAGCTCCATTTTTTCGTATAGCTCCAGCATTTGCTGCTCGCTAAGCCTAGCGCGCATCTCAACGGCCAAAGGCGGTATCAGCGCGGCTAAATCAATAGCGCGCTCGCCGGCCGGGGACAGGCCATATTCAGCCGCGAGCTGGACCGGCTGATAAGAGCCTGCCATCGCGTCAAGCAGATAAGCGGCGAGGATAATGTCATCCGCCACTCCGGCAAGCTCAATATGATGCGCCAGCAAAAGCCCGCGCAATTCCTTGCTATAGGCCGTCTGCTTGGCGATAGCGGGATCGGCGAGCAGTGCCGCAAGCTTTGGCAGTTGCTCCGCCGTCACACTGAGCGCTATGCCGTCCGCGAGCGCAAGTCCTAGCTCAAGGATATGCCCCTCCACGACCGGCGGCTGCCAGCGCGGAAAAATAGCGCAAGTGCCGGCGGCTTTTGCGGCTTTGATAAAGGCGTCGATATCAGCAGCGTCGGCCAGACTTGGGGCGGCTAAGGTAGCTGCGGCGGCTGCGGGCCGGGCCTTTCCGCCCGCCTCCGGCCAGGGCCGCTCATCATTGTCAAAGGCGGTGATCGGCGTTTTTAGCTCCGCTTCCTCCCGGCCCGACGCGGCCTGCGCGGGCAAAGAGCGCAATAGTTGCGTCATGCCCAGCTTGCGGTAAATAGCCGCCAGACCGGAAAAATCCGTATTACGATCATAGGCGTATTCTTGCCAATCGGCAGCCAATGGCATGTCCCGGCAGATCACGGCTAATTCGCGGGATTGATAGGCCAGGTCGCGGTTAGCGGCCAATTTCTCGGCCAGCTTGCCGCGAATCTCGTCCAGATGAGCGTAGAGATTATCGATACTGCCGTATTCAGTGATTAGCTTGATGGCGGTTTTCTCTCCCACGCCCGGAACTCCCGGGATATTATCCGAACTGTCTCCCATCAGTCCTTTAATCTCAATTAGTTGCCGCGGGGTCACGCCATAGCGCTCGCGTATCGCCTCCCGGTCATAGCGCTCAATCTCGCTGATACCTTTTTTGGTCATAAACACTGTGGTATTGTCGTCGATCAATTGAAAAACATCGCGGTCGCCAGAGAATATCTCCACTGCGAACCCGTCTTTTTCTCCCTGGCAAGCCAAAGTACCCAAAATATCGTCAGCTTCATAGCCATCGGTTTCCTGCCAATGGATATGCGCCGCGTCTAATACTTCTTTGATCAATTCGAATTGGCCGCGCAGTTCCGGCGGCGTTTCCTTGCGATTGCCTTTATACTCTGCATAAAGCTGATTGCGGAAGGTGACGCGACTTTTATCAAAAGCGACGAGAATATAATCCGGCTTTTGGCTGCCCAGCAGTCTGTTTAGCATCATCATAAAGCCATGCACCGCATTGGTGAAAATCCCCTCTTTGCTGCTGAGCAAAGGTAAAGCGTAAAAAGCGCGGTGCAACAGGCTGCTGCCGTCGATCAATAATAGTTTTTTCATTGGCGCACCTCCCTTCCTCTATTATAGCATCTGGCGGACAATAAAAAAACCGCCTTTTCAAGCGGTTTTCTTGAATCTTATTAGAAATCGGCGTTAACGTGCGGATTTGCGGCGTCTGCGGCGGCGGCAGCCGGCAACCAAAGCAATGATCACAGCGGCTAAAACAATAAACCAGAATAGATGCCTGACAATAAAGACCAGGGCCGCCGCGATAAAATTGAGAAAAGCGTTAATGCCATCGAGGAAAGCGGACTTGATATTTTGCCAGAAACCGGCAAAACCATGCGGCTGCACCGCGGTCGTGTAAATGCTCGGCGTATAAATATCGATATTGATTTGCGCAAGCTGCGTCAATTGATCATACATCTTCATCGTACCGGCAAGGGAATCAATCTCCATCTGGACGCGATTCAGCTCGGACTCAAGAGCAATCAAATCATCGACGTCGGTGGCCCGCTCATAAAAGCCAAGCAGCCGTCCGCGCTGGGTTTGATATTGGTCGAGCCGGCCTTGCGTATCATAGTAAGCCGAAGTTATATCATCGGAATTGGTGCTGCTGCGCTCCACAGTACCCAAAGCACTGATTTCAGCGACCGCGATCTCCAATCGGGCCGCGTCGACCCGCAGGCTGATATAGCCGCTGCGATACAATGAGTCTTCGCTATTGTACTGCTCGCCGCTGACTATAAAGCCGTCGTATTTTGCGGCCATAGCCTCGATCGCGGCAAAGCTGGCGGCAAAATCGTCCACCTGAAGGGACAAGGAGGCGTTTTGCACAATCTTGCGTTCCATCTCGGCGGCACTGCCGGAGGCGCTATTGTCCCCGTCGTAGGCTGCCATATCGCCGCGATAGCTGTTGTCCATAACGCCGAGCCGGTCCGCCGACTCGGGCGCCGCCATGCTAAAGAGGCGATTGCCGCCGGCAGCGTTTGAGTCCGCGCCATAATCATAATACGCTATATCCTCTTGGGGCGCGGCATCTTTCGCGCCCATGCGGCCCATGCCGCCGGCAAATACTCCTATCGCGCCGACTACGAGCACCAGGCAGGCCGCGACTAAAGCCGCGCCCCGTACCCAGGCGCGCCGGAAAAAACGCTTGGCGGGCGGATTCTCTTTTTTGACGCCGGCAATTTTCGCCTGCAAATCAGGCATCAGGCCGGGCGGCAATTGCCGCGGCTCAAGCGCGGCGAAAGCGGCGGAAACTGCTTGCAGCCGGTTCAGCTGCTCGCGGCAGTCCGTGCATCGCGCAAGATGCTCCTCAATCATGTGGCGCATCTCCGGGGCGGTCTCGCCGTCCAGGTATTCGTTTAGACAATTACGTATTTCCGCGCAATTCATTTGACCGCCTCCTTTCGCGATTCTCTACTGATAAGACCGGAAAGGTGCGGATAATGTTCCCTGTCGCTGAGTATTTTATCCGCAAGCGCGGCGCGGGCCCGCGAAATGCGGGATTTCACCGTGCCGATGGAAATATTGACCGCCTCGGCTATTTCCTGATAGCTAAGCCCGGAAATTTCACGCAAGACCATAACTACGCGGTATTTGGGGCTAAGGCTGTCAATTAGCCGGGCCAGATAATGATCGCATTCGCTGTCGAGATAAACCGTTTCCGGGATAGCGGAAAAATCGGCGATCTGGAAATCGTCTTCGGTTTCGCCATCCTCGCCAAAATCGGCAAAAATCATTTCTTTTCTACGGTATGAGATACGCAAAATATCGCGGCAGCTATTAACTGTAATACGGTAAACCCAGGTTGAAAAGGCGGAATCGCCGCGAAAATTGCCCAGATGACGATATATTTTGATCAAGACTTCCTGCGTCATATCGGCGGCATCCTCGCCATTGCCCAGCATGCGCAGCCCCATATTATAGATCCGCGCACTATAAGCTTCAGCCAGGATGGTAAAGCTCTGTTCGTCGCCTGCTCGAGCGCGCCTGATCAAATCCTGTTCACCAAGCGCGGGCCCACCGGTTTTTTTAGACATAGAATAACCCTCTTCATCAACATTGCCCATCATATTGCATATAAATATTTTATCATATATTTTTGGCTGGCACAATGTTATAATAAGGCTATCATCATAGCATATTAGACATGGGGTTAAGCCGCGATGTAAAGGAGTGTGACGCTGATGATAAGCCCGGGATTAAGCAGTTGGGAATTAGTATTTCGCCTGGCGCTTGCCGCTATTATCGGCGCGATCTTTGGTTATGAGCGCAAAAAGAGCAAAAAGCCGGCCGGCATCCGCACCCATGTGCTGATCTCCCTCGCTTCCTGTATGGTCGCGCTTGTTTCAGCTTATGGCTTCGCCGGAGTTTATTCACCTGAGCTTGTGGGCATCAATTTCAATATTGACCCTGCGCGTCTTGTTGTGGGCGTTTTGACAGGCATCGGTTTCATCGGCGGCGGTATCATCTGGAAAAGCACTACCGGCGTCATTGGCATCACCACTGCCGCCGAGATTTTTTTCCTGGCGGCGCTTGGCATTGCCATCGGCCTGGGGCTGTATCTGCTCGCCGGAGTCGCCGCCCTGATCGCCATCATCACACTGGTGGCCTCGGATATAAAGCAGCTCATGCCCGGCAAACGGAAAGCTGAAGCCGCCGATGACGCTATCGCGCGGCAGGATGATCCTCAAGAGGAAAATTAGCACAGCAGAGTTCGCGCTACCGCTGGAATATTGTCAGGCGCCCGGAAACCCCGGACGCCTGATTATTTGTTTATTGCTATGTGAATGCGCGCGGCAAATTCAGGCGCAGGCAATTTCCATGGCCTGCTTCAGCGCGATAGCGCCGGAGTAAATGGCTTTGCCGACAATAACTCCCGCAACCCCCAAATCCTTAAGCTCTTGCAGCGAAGCATATCCGGAAACGCCGCCGGCCACCACGATTTGCAGACCGCTCGTTTCCACCATTTCCCGA
>JAAYYR010000195.1 GCA_012515255.1 Clostridia bacterium
TGCAGGTCGAGCACCCGGTCACCGAGTCGGTGACAGGACTTGATCTTGTCAAATGGCAGATTCGTATCGCCGCCGGACTGCCGCTGACCCTAAAGCAATCTGATATTGAGCTAAAGGGCCATGCCATAGAATGCCGCATCAATGCGGAAAACCCATATGAAAAATTCCAGGGTTCCTGCGGCAAAATCACCATGCTGCATATACCGGGCGGCCCCAGGGTACGTTTTGACACGGCAATCTACCAGGGATATTCTATTCCGCCTTTCTATGATTCGCTAATAGGTAAGCTGATCGTTTATGCGAAAACGCGTGATGAGGCCATCCGTAAGATGAAAGCCGCGCTTTGCGAACTAATTATCGAGGGCGTAGAGCATAATGCAAATTTCCAAATGGAAATATTATCGGCGCCGGAATTCGAAAATGCCGCCTACACAACTGATTTTCTCAATAAAATATTGGTCTAGGAGGCCATAGATGCGTTTTAAAAAACCAGCCAATATTTTGGAGGGAGCGGTGCGCCCGGCCAAATCCATTGGCAAAGAAAAGCGGCCGCTGGCGGCTATGATTTGTCCGCAGTGTAAAAAACCGCTCAGCGCCGAAGAACTGCAAAGCAATCTGCAGGTCTGCCCATATTGCCGTTATCATTTCCGCATCCCGGCCCGCTACAGGCTGGCGCAGATTTGCGATAGCGGCACATTTTGCGAAAAGGACGCGGGGCTGACCGCAAAAGATATACTGGCTTTCCCTGGCTACCGGCAAAAGCTGGCGGCCGCCCGTGAAACAAGCTGTGAAGAAGAAGCGGTGATTTGTGGTCTTTGTGAGATCGGCGGCCGAAAAACCGCTATCTTTGCCATGGAGCCGGAATTCATGATGGGCAGCATGGGCAGCGTAGTAGGCGAGAAAATCACTAGGCTTTTTGAGCTGGCGAGTGCGCAGCGCCTGCCGGTTATCGGCTTTACCGTCTCCGGCGGAGCGCGGATGCAGGAGGGCATACTCTCCTTGATGCAGATGGCTAAAACCAGCGGCGCGGTGCAGGAGCATAGCGCGGGCGGGAATCTTTATCTTTGTGTTTTAACAGACCCGACAACCGGCGGCGTAACGGCCAGCTTTGCTATGGAGGCGGATATCCTCATCGCCGAACCGCGAGCGCTGATCGGCTTTGCCGGGCCGCGGGTAATCGAGCAAACTACCCGCAAAAAATTGCCGGAGGGCTTTCAGAGGGCAGAATTAGTTTTGGAGAAAGGTTTTCTTGATGATATCGTGGATCGCCGACGGCAAAAGGTCTATATTAGCGAATTGCTGCGTTTGCATGCGCGCGAGGTGCAGGCATGAACGCGTATGAGATAGTGACGAAAGCGCGCGCCAACAGCCGTTTCACAGCCGGCGATTTTATAGAGAATATCTTTACCAGCTTTTATGAAATGCATGGCGACCGCCGTTTCGCGGACGATAAAGCTATTATCTGCGGCATCGCCCAATTAAATGATATGCCGGTGACAGTGATCGCGATCGAAAAGGGCAAGGATGTCCAAGAGCGGACAATGCGTAATTTCGGCGCCGTTCATCCCGAGGGCTACCGCAAGGCGCTGAGGCAGATGAAGCTGGCGGAAAAATTTGGCCGCCCGGTGATCTGCCTTATCGATACCTCAGGGGCCTATTGCGGCATCGGCGCCGAGGAGAGGGGACAGGGCCAGGCCATCGCGGAGAACCTCATGACGATGATAGCCCTTGAGACGCCAATCATCTCCGTGGTGGTCGGCGAAGGCGGCAGCGGCGGCGCGCTGGCGTTGGCGGTAGCGGATGAGGTATGGATGCTAGAAAACGCCGTTTATTCGATCATTTCCCCCGAGGGATGCGCCAGCATCCTTTGGAAAGACAGCAGCAAAGTCCGGGAGGCCAGCGCATGTCTTAAGCTGACCGCTACTGACTTATTGGCTTTAGGCGTGATCGAGAAGATCATCCCGGAAGACGAGGGGCTTTTTGCGCGGCTCAAAAGCGATTTACACGGTGCTGTCCAAGACAGGCTCAATTTAAGCCGCCAGGAACTGGTGCGGCGGCGGCGGCTAAGATTCAGAAAGATGGGTGAATGGAATGATTAAAATTATAACGGATTCCAGTGCGTATTTACGTAAACAGGAAGCGGCTGATCTCGGAGTCAGGGTCGTTCCGCTCTGCTATTATGTAAAGGAACGCAATTACTGCGAGTCTTTTAGCGATCAAAACGGTAATTTTATCGACCTACTGAAATCAACCGCCAAATTTTCCACTTCACAGCCCAACCCTTCCGCTTTCCTTAGTTGCTTCGAGGAAGAGCTGGCAGCCGGCAACCAGGCCTTATGCCTTACTATATCCTCGCGCTTGAGCGGTACCTATAGTGCTGCTTATATGGCCGCCCGGCAAACTGAAAGCAAACAGATTGCCGTGGTGGATAGCCATCTGACCGCGGGCGGACTGTATTTGTTGATCAAAGAAGCTAAAAAGCTCATCGACGCCGGCTGGCAGCTAGCGGATATTGCGCGCCAGTTAGTGGTGATCCGGGAGCGAATCCGCATCGCCTTTTCCGTGGATGATATTACTCCGCTGCGCAATAGCGGCCGCATCGGCATGGTGCGTATGGGCGTCGGCACAATTCTCAATGTGCGGCCGATCCTTGTCTGCCAGGAAGGCGGCATCGTATTTGACCGTACAGTACACGGCGATAAGGAAATTATCCGCGCCCTTACGGATAAAGTACCCGCCAATGCGCAAGATGCGGTCATCAACTATATCAATAATAGCAAGCTGACGAGCGATTTATATAATGTGCTGCTGGAAAAACACCCCGGCTTAGCCATCAAGCTACAAAAACTAGGGCCGGTTCTAGGTATCCACTTGGGCCTGAAAGTAGTCGGCCTGTCAATTCTTGTACCCGAAACGGCCAAATGATAAACACTCATAATATTGGCGGAATAATTGCACCCGGGCAATTGAGGCTCCGGCCCGAATTCCCCGGTAAAGCGCCATAATAAGCCGCGCCCTGATGGGCCGGCTCTTGCTGCGTACAAGCAGTCCCCAGTCTATACGACAAGCCTTCAGCGCCTGCCGCTTATTTTTATTTGGCCAGGTAAATAAACTCGGCGTGTATGGCTTTATGTCGGGGCGGCACGTCAGAGCGGAGCGTACCGGATGCTTAATTTATCACAGTGGTATCAATACCAAAGCAGGTGTTGCCAAGACTATTGCCGAACATTTGTCTGGGCTGAGTATCCGGACCTTTGCCATCAAACCGCGAATAATCAGATCCCCCTATGCCGCGCCGTACTCTGACACGCTATATTGTCACGCCGTACTGCTATCGCGCCCCATAGCCTTAATCATCGCCCATCACCTTAATTTCCCACGCATTCCAGCGGAAGCAAAATCAGATAAA